>JBBIVS010000009.1:4547-9792 GCA_037439605.1 Draconibacterium sp.
AACGCCTTTGAGTTCATCTCCGCTGTATTCAGCCAGAATCTGCCAGGGAATATTTTTATCGCCGGTTTTGTAATCCTCAAATGATAAACTGTCATTTTTCAGGCTGAAATAAACCGGGGCCAAATCCTTTGCCAAAATCACGGTAACCGGTAATCCTGTGTATGGATTGAATGATTTTACCTTTACATATTTAATTGCCGGGCCCACGCAAAGCGCTGTATTCGAAGGCAATGTCCACGGGGTGGTTGTCCAGGCCAGGAAATACAAATCGGTGTCAACATCTTTGTAAAGGAATTCAGATTTTTCATTTCGGATGGCTTTAAACTGCGCAACTGCGGTAGTGTCTTTCACATCGCGGTAACAACCGGGCTGGTTCAGTTCGTGCGAACTTAAACCTGTACCTGCCGCCGGAGAATAGGGCTGAATGGTGTACCCCTTGTACAGCAGGCCTTTCGTGTAGATTTGTTTCAGCAGCCACCACACGGTTTCGATGTAACGGTTGTCGTAGGTGATGTACGGATCGTCCATATTTACCCAATAACCCATGATGCGGGTGAGCTCCTCCCACTCGCGGGTGTATTTCATTACCTCGGTGCGACAGGCTTTGTTGTAATCTTCAACCGAAATCTTTTTACCGATGTCGTCTTTGGTAATATTCATCATTTTCTCCACGGCCAGTTCAACGGGCAAACCGTGCGTGTCCCAGCCGGCTTTGCGATGAACGCGAAAACCTTTCATGGTTTTGTAGCGGCAAAAAATATCTTTGATTGCCCTTGCCATTACGTGGTGGATTCCGGGTATTCCGTTGGCTGAAGGCGGCCCTTCATAAAAAACAAAAGTGGGGCGACCTTCGCGGGTGGTGATACTTTTATGAAAAGTATCGTCTTCCTGCCATCGTCTCAACACTTCCTTGTTGATTTGCGAAAGGTCTAATTGCCTGTATTCCTGAAATTTATTATTCATTGAATGTGATTCTGAACCGTTTTTAAAAAAGTATGCAAATATAGGAATTTTTTCAGGGGGAATTTAATATTGAAGTTTTAGATAAATGATTAAGGAAGTAATCTATCAAGGCAAATTCATGAATTTATTTCCAATTCAATCCGGTTAATCATTTCCAGTACCTATCCGAACAGGGGCTTTACCGATGCTTCGTCATAATCAAAGATATTGTCATAATCACCTTTTTGCCTCCAATCGTAGAGTTCTGTAGGTAAATTACCATATTTTTTATCGAGTTTCCCCGTTTTTATGAAATGCAATGAAAACAGGCTCCGCATTCCGGTATGTGAACCGGTAAATATTTCATTTTTAACCAACAATGCATTAACGGCATAAAAAACAGCATAATACAGTCTGTTTACGGCAGAATTCCAAAATCCCGTTTCTGCCAAAACTTTTGCCGCCTCATAAGTTTTATATGCTGATTTTATCCTGTATGAAACATATTCCAGCATTTCTTCCAATGTCATTGTCATAATTCAACCCCTTCTTTCAATACATTAAAATAAAATGGCGTAATCTATTGACGTGAATTCCAATCAGATTCTGAGTATGCAAAAAGGGAAAATGGTTCTCCCGTCTCCAATTCCAAATCATATAAATGATTTCTGAATTTTCTTTCTTTTTCCAAATCAACAGGGTAACCAGTTAATACTAAAATATCCCAGTCAGAGTCCTTCCGTTCATCTCCGCGTGCACGTGATCCAAATAATATCACTTTTGCTGTAGGATCTATTTCCGAAATGTTGTGTTTGACCCGTTGTAAAATATATTTAGTCCTGCGTTTCATCAAATCAAAAATACATTATTATTCCTTATACCGTTGCACACTTCGTAATATCCGTTTTGACCGGTCATCTGTTCTCATTTCATCGAGGTTCCCTTCCCATTCAACCTTTTCCTGTAATGCAAGGAGTTCTTTTCTCTTATCTTTTTGCTTTGCCATATCCCTAATTTAAAACAAAAAAACTATTATAACAACGACAACCTTTTTCAAGGTTTATTTCTCCACTCCAAACTTATAAACGCAAACCGAATAATACTCTCCACCCGGATTGAGAATGGTAGAAGGGAACTGCGGTTTGTTAGGACTGTCGGGAAAATGCTGGGTTTCGAGACAGAATGCGCCGCGGTAAGCAAAGGTTTTTCCTTTGCCGGTGTCAGTTCCGGTCATAAAATTACCACCGTAAAACTGAATTCCGGTTCGTTGGTAAGCACTTCCATGGTGCGGCCCGAAGCGGGTTCAACCACTTTGGCTGCATAGTTTAACCCTGTTTCTGCTTTAATCAAAACCCAGTTGTGGTCGTATCCACCGCCATATTTCAACTGAATATTATCATTATTAATTCTTGTGCCAATGGCAGTTGGCGTTCTGAAATCAAACGGGGTTCCTTCCACCGGAGCAATTTCTCCGGTCGGAATCAATGTTGAGTCAACCGGAGTAAAATTACCGGCATTTATCATCATGATGTGGTCGTTGATATCGCCGTTTCCGGCTCCTTTCAGGTTAAAAAACGAATGGTGTGTAAGGTTTACATGCGTTGGTTTATCGGTGGTTGCCCAATATTCAATTTTCAGTTCGTTGTCGTTGGTGAGAGTGTAAACCACTTTTACGTTCAGATTTCCGGGATAACCTTCCTCGCCGTCAACCGATAAATATTTCAGTTCCAATGTTTGGCCGTCCAGCTTTTTCGCATCCCAAACCACGTTGTTAAAACCTTTTATTCCGCCGTGCAAATGGTTTTCACCGTTATTTCTGGCAAGTGTGTAAACCGAATCGTTCAAAGTAAACTGTCCTTTTGCGATGCGGTTTCCGTAGCGGCCTATCAAAGTTCCGTAATAAATCTCGGTGGTATTCAGGTATTCGGCAGAAGTTTCATAACCCGTTACAATATCGGCAAAATCTCCGTTTTTATCGGGAGTCCATAAATTAACCACCTTACCGCCGTAGTTGGTAATCTGGGCAACAAGTCCGTAGGCGTTTTTCAGCGTAAAAAGTTCCATGGTTTTTCCGTCGTGTTCAGTTTTAAACGAAGCCTCATCGACCAAAACCGGTTGTGAAGTTGGTTTTGAGCACGAAAACAACAGCACCATTGCAATAAAAATCAGTGTATTCTTCATAAGATTTGTATAAAAAGTTAATTTTCGATTTTGATTGGTGTAAAATTAGGAGTTAAATTTACACTAAATGCAACAACCTGTAACAAAACCTTAAAAATCTTAACAAAAAATGAAGAACATCCTGACCTTTTTAACTGTGCTAATTCTATTTACCATTTCCTTTTCAGGTTGCACAACCAAACCCGAAACCTCGAAAAAACCCAACATTTTATTTGCCATTGCCGACGATGCCTCGTGGAAACATTTTGGCGCTTACGGATGCGAATGGGTAAAAACTCCTGGGTTCGACAAGGTCGCCAACAGCGGAATTTTGTTTGCCAATGCCTACACACCCAATGGCAAATGCGCACCTTCCCGTTCGTGTATATTAACCGGACGTAACACCTGGCAACTCGAAGAAGCAGCCAACCACTCACCACTTTTCCCGGCAAAGTTTAAAACTTATGCCGAAGCACTGGCCGAAAACGGCTATTTTGTGGGCAGCGTTGCCAAAGGGTGGGCTCCAGGCGATCAGGGGGAAATTAACGGAGTAAAACGCCAGTTGACGGGGCCAAAGTTTGACGAATTTAAAACCGAACCGCCCGCAAAATACATTTCGAACAACGATTACGCGCGCAATTTTGAAGCTTTTCTGGAAGCCCGTCCTACAGGGCAACCTTTCTGTTTCTGGTATGGCAGCACTGAACCACATCGCGAATATGAGTTTGGCGCAGGTTCAAAATACGGTGGTAAAAGTCTGGATGAAATTGATGAAGTCCCCGCGTTTTGGCCCGATGTGGATACCATTCGTCAGGATATGCTCGATTATGCTTTCGAAATTGAGTATTTCGATTTGCACCTGCAACGAATGCTTCAAAAGCTTGAAGAAATTGGCGAACTGAATAATACAATCGTGATTGTTACCGCCGACAACGGAATGCCTTTTCCGCGGGTAAAAGGCAATATGTACGAATATGGAAACCATTTGCCACTGGCAATCATGTGGCCAAACGGAATTAAAAAACCCGGCCGGGTGGTGGAAGATTTTGTAAGTTTTATCGATTTTGTTCCTACTTACCTCGAAGTTGCAGGATTAACCGCCGAAACAGCAGGAATGCAACTGGTTACAGGAAAAAGTTTAACCGACATTTTTAATTCTGAGAAAGCTGGTATTGTAAATTCTGAACGCGATTTTGTTCTGGTAGGCATGGAGCGTCATGATGTGGGACGACCTAACGATGAAGGATATCCGGTAAGGGGAATTGTAAGAGATGACTTTTTGTACCTGCGCAATTTTAAACCCGACCACTGGCCGGCCTGCGACCCGGTTACCGGTTACCTGAACTGCGATGGAAGCCCTACAAAAACCTATATTCTGGATATGCGCCGCAAAAAAGGAATTACAGAATACTGGCAACTCAATTTTGGTAAACGGGTTGAAGAAGAATTGTATAACATCAAAAATGACCCGTTTTGCATAAACAACCTGGCCAACGACAAAAACTTTGCTGAGTTGAAAACAAAAATGGAAGCCGAAATGATTCAGAAACTTACCGACCAGGGTGACCCTCGGATTTTGGGCAATGGCGATATTTTCGATAATTATCCTTATCAGGGCGAAGTACAGAATTATTACAACAGGTTTATGGCCGGCGAAAAAGTGAAAGCGGGGTGGGTGAATGAAAGTGATTATGAGGAAGAGGCCCCTCCCCGATAAATTACTCCTTAATAAATTGATATTGAGTGAAGAATTCAGGAAAAGTTAAAATAAGGAATGACGAATGAGAGAGTTTTTAAAAAATCAGGTTAGGACACAAATTTTCTGATTTCTTATTCCCTGCCCGTCCGGTCAGGCGGGCTAATTGGATATTTTACGTTAAACATTGAAAATCGAAAAAGCTAATTACACCTCAAATCTGATGCAAGCCGGGAACAAATACTGTTGTTTCGGGGTTATTAAAAATAGCCGGAAAATTTTAAAACACTGAAACATGAAAACATATATCCTGGTATCCGCTTTTTTAATCACTGGGCTGACAAGTATAAATGCCCAGAATAACCTGAAAACAAGAACTGTTGCAACCAATCTTGATACACCCTGGGAAATAATCTGGGGGCCCGATGATTATATCTGGGTTACCGA
>JBBIVS010000009.1:9803-17094 GCA_037439605.1 Draconibacterium sp.
TCAGCAGGATTAATCCTGTCACGGGTGCTGTTTCAGAAGTGATTCAAATTGCCGATGCCCGGGAGCTTGGTGAAGGTGGCCTGCTTGGAATGGTAATTGACCCCGATTTCAAAATAAACAACTATTTCTATGTTGGTTATAACTACTATGCTACGGGCAACATTTACCGCGAAAAAATTGTGCGTTTTACCTATATTCCTGCCACCGGGAAGGCCGGCAGTGCGTTTATTTTGCTTGATAATATCGATGCTGCAAGCACACACAACGGTTGCAGGATGGTTATCTCCCCCGATAAAAAACTGATCTTCACCACCGGCGACGCACAGGTGACGAGTAAATCGCAGGATGTTAAAAGTTTGAATGGCAAAACATTGAGAATTAATCTGGATGGTACAATTCCTGCTGACAATCCTTTTCCCGGGAGCCCGGTCTGGAGTTGGGGGCATCGGAACCCGCAAGGCCTGGTTTTTTCGCCCGACGGTAAAATTCTTTACAGCAGCGAACATGGCGCAAATACCAACGATGAAATCAACATCATTCAAAATGGCAGAAATTATGGCTGGCCCAGGGTGGAAGGTTTTTGCGACCTCTCCTCCGAAACAACATTTTGCCGCGACAGCAACGTGGTTGAACCCATTCAGGCCTGGACTCCAACTTTGGCAGTGACAGGAATGGCTTTTTATAATTCTGATTTAATTTCCGAATGGAAAAACAGTTTACTGGTTACATCGCTTAAAGCAAGCAGAATGACGGTACTTCAGTTAAATGAAAGCGGCACTTCGGTTTTAAAAGCTACTGATTTTTACACAAATACTTTTGGCCGGTTGCGCGATGTGTGCATTTCGCCCGACGGGAAAGTTTACATTGCAGTGAGTAACCGCGACGGGCGGGGTACGCCTCGGCAAGATGATGATAAAATAGTTGAAATTGCGCCGGTTTCAACAAACAACAGCGAAATCACGAATGAGAAAATTTTAAATATTTTTCCAAATCCGGGGAAAGATTTTATTACTGTTTCTTATCCCGGTTCAGAAAAAGCAGATGTAAATTATTCGCTTTACGATGTCAGCGGGCAGATGTTGAAAGCCGGAACACTCAAATCGAATCCTGAAAAAATTTCGATACCTGCAAATTATGAAGGAGTGGCAATTCTTCGAATTGTTCTTGACAACCGCGTATTTTCGGAGAAAATTTTGATAAAAAGATAATTCAAAATCATTTTTATCCAGTAAAGAATAATTACGAACAAAAAAATTGCTTCACTACGCTCGCGAGTACAGGGATTGCTTCATGAGTTTTCGTTCCTCTAACTCATTCGCAATGACGAAAAAATAACGGCAAGAGGGGGTTGCTGGCCGGCGAAGCCGGCCAGCAACCCCCTCCAAAAACAAATGAATATCGTCATTGCGAGCCGACCCAAAGGAGGCGAAACAATCTTTAATAGCTAATTATCATTACGTTAAAAAATCTGTAATTATCAACAAACCAAAGCAATCATAAACTTTAACCGTACAACAATAGTTCTTAAACGAAAACAGGCCGGTCATTTTCACAACCGGCCTGTTTTTAGTTTCTGAACCTTAATTTACTTGTTTTCCTTTTCTGCTTTTTCCTGAATTTCGAACTCCATCACTTTTTCATCCTCAAAAACCTGAACCGAACCATCGTCCGATTTAATCACCCGCACTGTTTTTGCCCGTTTGGGCGAACCACCCATGAAGAAGACATCATCAACATGCGGCGGAGCTATTAAAACATCTTCCATCAACGAATCATTTTCGACTATCTGTTTACGGACAATAGTAATTTTTTCTGTGCCATCTTTCCGTATTTTTTTGTCGTACTTGCGACATCATCGTATTCGCAGCTTCTGCCCATGGGTATCTGGGCAAGGTACTGCGCGATCGTCTGCTCAACCGGCTGCCCGCGGTTGCGCGCATACTGGTTGGCGAGAGAGTTTTCGCCCTCGCGCCAAAGCGGAGAGTTTAATGGCGCCATTACAATATGTTCATCGCCTTTGCCCGATTTAATAACCATAATCCTCTTGTTGCCATCGCCTTCAATTTTATAATCGAACCTGTGTACAGAATCCATTTTAAAATCATCTCTGGTAATCCATTTTAACTCTTTACCTCCCCCAATGGTGTCGCCCTGCCACACAAAAACCTGGTCGCCATAAATGACTGTATCCAATTCCATTTTTTTCCCTGAATCATCTACTTTCACCATTTTAACGTGCTTTTCGGTTTTTTTACCGCGGGGCGGGTCCTGAGGACTTTCGCCAATAAAATAAAATGATGAGAGGGAAAAAACTGCAAGTCCTGAAAGTAAGACCGATTCCAAAATACGTTTCATAATTTTCTGTTTTTAAATTGTTTTTAATCCTGAACAAAGATAGCTTAACTGCACGTTTACAATCAGTTAAAGCCTGGTTAAATTTGGTTAAGGAAAAGTTAAAATCAAAAAAGCACATTTTATATTACATATCTTTGAAGCATGAACAAAAAGTTATTTACCGGAATTATTGTGCTGATGGGAATTTCAATTCTCGGAATCATTGCTGTGCAGTTGGTTTGGATGAACAATGCCTTACGCGTTAAAAACGAATTGTTCAACCGTTCGGTAAACGAGGCGCTGAATAACACAGTGGAAAAACTTGAGAATCTTCACAATTTTGGTATTGTCAGCCACATGGTTTTTGACAAATCGTTGCAGTGGAGAAACCAGTTGGGGGAAGTTATGCAAACTCCAATACCGCCGCCGCCACCTGTTCCTGGTCACCCCGATTCAATATCAATTTCCCATCAGCCCCTACGGATTATCCGACAATTAAAGCCAGATGAAAAGAGTTCGCGGATTGAAATAAAAGTGGATGCCAAAAAAAATAAGCAGGGGTCTGTCAGCTATCAAATTAATTCGGAAAACAAAAACGATGAATTAGTTTTTAACAATCAACCAGCTTCGGGAAATGCACTTTTTATTTTTGATAACGATACACTTGTTACCGATGTCGATTCGCTGTACAAAATAAGTATAGTAAAAATTGATTCGATGCTGACCAGACTCGATACCTTGAAAATCGTGAAACCCGATATTTCACAACGTGCCTTTATTAAAGCAAACCGGTTAAAACGAATGGCAAATCAGGTGGTTACTGAAATTTCGGAATGGGATGTAAATCGTATTGACAATGAACTGATCAATAATGTACTTACTGAAGAACTTGAAAACCGGAATATTCCGATTGAATTTGAATTTGGGGTTTTGAAAGACAGCATTTTCATCAGTAAAAATGAATCAGTTACCGATTCAGTGAAACTTTTTCAATCTCAGTTTCAGGTTAATCTTTACCCCAATGATATTTTTCAGAAAAATATAAAACTGGCATTATGGTTCCCAGGCCGCGAAAGCTTTATTTACCGCTCGTTAAACTGGCTGCTGATAGTGTCATTCTTTTTTTCGCTGGTAATACTGATGACTTTCGGATTAAGCGTGTTTTACATTCTTCGGCAGAAAAAGATTTCAGAAATGAAATCGGATTTTATCAACAACATGACCCACGAGTTTAAAACCCCGATTGCAACAATTTCGGTGGCTACCGATTCGATTGTAAACGAAAAAGTGTTGAAAGACCCTGAAAAGATTCGCTATTTTGCCGGGATGATTAAGAAGGAAAACAACCGGATGAACCGGCAGGTTGAAGATATACTCACCATTTCGCGCCTCGACCGCAAAGATTTTGAGTTTAACTGGGAAGCTGTCGATGTTCACGAACTGATAAAAGATGCGGTTCAGGGAATTTCAATTCAAGTGGAAAAACGCGACGGGAAAATTAATTTGGAACTGAATGCCGCGAATCCGCAAATTACTACCGATAAAATTCACGGAACCAACGTAATTTACAACCTGCTCGACAATGCAAATAAATATTCTGTAAATCCGCCTGAAATTAAAATAACCACAACAAACAATCCGAGAGGTGTTGTTATTGCAGTTGAAGACAAAGGAATTGGAATGACAAAGGCTGTGCAAAGCAAAATATTTGAACGTTTTTACAGGCTGACCAGTGGGAATATTCACAATGTAAAAGGATTTGGCCTTGGGCTGAATTACGTGAAAGCTGTTTTGGAAGCAAACCGGGGAAATATTTCGGTACAAAGCGAACCAGGAAAAGGAAGCAGGTTTGAGGTGTTTTTGCCGTTTGTTAGGGAATAAGAAATCACAGACAAAGATGAAAACTAACTACCACATATTTTTAGTAGAAGATGACCTGAGTTTCGGGGCAGTTTTGAAATCGTACCTCGAAATAAACGATTACCAGGTTACCTGGGTTGACGATGGAAAATATGCTGTGGAAAGGTTCAGAAACGGGAAATTCCACATTTGCATCCTCGATGTGATGCTGCCCAATGTCGATGGTTTTACAATTGCTAAGGAAATCAGGATTATTGACAAAGACATTCCAATGGTTTTTCTAACTGCAAAAGCTTTAAAAGAAGACATCCTGAGAGGTTACAATCTCGGCGCCGACGATTATATTACCAAACCTTTTGATACCGAAGTTCTGCTTTGTAAAATCAGCGCTATCATAAAAAGGCAAACTACAGGACCGGCAACAGAGGAAGTAATTTTCAACATTGGCTCGTACCGGTTCGATTCAAAACTGAGGCAAATTCAGCGGGGAGATGTTGTTCAAAAACTTTCCCCAAAAGAATCAGAATTATTGAAACTTCTATGCCAAAACCAAAACGAATTACTTCCCCGTGAAACGGCGTTGCGTAAAATCTGGGGCGACGATGGTTATTTCACCGCCCGCAGCATGGATGTTTTTGTTACCAAACTGCGCAAATTCCTGGCAGATGATTCAAATATTGAAATCAAAAATATTCATGGAAGTGGGTTTTTGCTTGAAGTGAAATGTTCATAGAGGTAATTTAATATGATTCTAAGAAAATGCCACAAAATCACCAATTCACCAAAGTTCACAAAGAATTGAATTTAAGACGATTTAGTTTTGTGGGAATTTGAGTTTTTGTGTTTTGGCGGCAAGAAAAGCCTTTCAGAGTAAGTCAATCCTTTTAAATTTTATAATTTGGTTGAAAAATTTAACCAATGAAGAATTCAGAATCACGCCGCAACTTCATGAAATCATTAATTGCTGTGCCTTTTATTGCCAGCGGGCTTCCATCGTTTTCAACCGAAACTGGTAAACCAGCCGTAAATAAAAAATTCGGTCACAAATTTAAACTCAGTTTAAACCTCTATTCATTCAATTCGCTTTTGCTGGAAAAGAAAGTCGATTTGTTTGACATGCTCGATTTTTGTGCCCAATACAATCTCGATGCCATCGACCCGACAGGTTATTATTTCCCGGGTTATCCCGAAGTGCCGGCCGAGGAATTTATGATGAAGTTCAAACGCCAGGCATTTTTGCACGGGCTCGGTGTCAGCGGAACAGGTGTACGAAACGATTTTGCAAATCCGGATGAAAAAAGCCGGCAAGCCGATATGATAATGATAAAAAAGTGGATTGAAGCTGCCGCAAAAATGGGAATCCCAAATCTGCGCGTTTTTGCCGGAACGAACAAACACGAAGGTTTTACACGCGACCAGGTTTTTGAATGGATGACCAAAGACATAAAGGAATGTTGTGAATACGGGAAGAAATTTGGGGTGATGATTGCCATTCAAAACCACAACGATTTTCTGAAAACTTCTGCCGATGTTGACCGTATTTTTGAATTGGTTGACTCGGAGTGGCTGGGACTAAACCTCGATATTGGTAGTTACCGTTTGGCCGACCCTTACGAAGAGATTCAGCTTAACCTGAAATACGCGGTTACCTGGCAAATCAAGGAAAACGTTTGGATCGACGGGAAAGAAACACCCACTGACTTCGTAAAACTTTTTAAAATAATCAAAGACGGAGGCTACCGGGGATATTTACCACTGGAAACTTTGGGCGCCGGTGACCCTTATCAGAAAGTACCGGTATTGATGGAGAATGTGAGAAAAGCGCTGGGTTAGATATAAATGCATAATTAAAGGATGCCATCCGTTTGAGTTATATTGAACACGGATGGCATCCCTTTCAAAAACTGAATTTGCCCAATTTAACCAAAAATCCAATCCTTACAAACTTCCAGAGATATGTTGCCGAATTGGAAACCAAACGTGGTCTCGGAAAGGAATTGATTTGGAAGAGGCTTTTCGGAAAAAAGAAGTGAAGAATAAACGACGGATTTGGAAATCGGTTTAGTTTTGATGTTGATTGAATAATCTTTAATTTTGTGACATGACACGGATAATTGAAGAAATTTTAAAACTAAGTGTTCCTGAAAGGATTTTAATGGTCGAAGCCATTTGGGATAGCATCGAAGAAAAAGATGACATGCTGGAATTAACTGACGCAACGAAAGGAATATTGGATGACCGTTTGCTTGCTCATAAAAACAACCCGCAGGAAGGCTCAAGTTGGGAAGATGTTAAAGCCCGCATCAAAAAACAATTATAATGTTTAAACTTATTTTAAAGCCACTTGCGGAAATCGATATTAAAGAAGCAGCAATTTGGTATGATTTTCAGAGGGAAGGTTTGGGAGAAGAACTTTTACTTGCGCTTGAGGCAAAGTTCATCGAAATTCAAAGAAATCCGCATCAATTCAGGATTATCTACCAAAATGTTAGAAGGGCTTTTTCAAGCCGTTTCCCTTATGGAATCTTTTATATCATCGAAGAATCGAACCTTTACATCATAGCTGTTGTGCATACAAGTCGAAATCCTTCTCATTGGAAAAAAAGGAGTAGCAAATTTTAACCATTACTAATTTCTTGCTACTTCACCTCAAACGGATTCTTCCCGCTCCATTTTCCACCTCCTGCAAGAATGGTATAAAGCGCGTCGTAATGCATGGTTTCGAAAATGGTGAATTCAGTAAACGAAATAATCGCGCGGTCGTCGGTAAACTGGCGTTCTTTGGGCAGTTCCATCATTACCGGAACCGATTTTGCATTGCTCCGGCGTCCAACCACACCCGGACCAAATGCAGTAATTCCGGGTTTTGAACCCCAACCCAAACTCTCTGTGTAAGCGCTTTCACGGTCGTGGATATTGTGTACCTGGTGAAACCCAAGCGCTGTTATGTAGCTGATTCCAATCGGGTTTAGCCCGGTTTTGTAATCCATCAGCTCCGATGCCCCGTCGAAATATTTCTGATCCTTTGTGAGTTTCCATTGCAGCAACGGCAAAGCTGCATATTGCGGCTGACGAACGTTGTGTCCCCATCCGCCCT
>JBBIVS010000010.1:0-16834 GCA_037439605.1 Draconibacterium sp.
ATTGAACTACAGGATATTATTGCAATTCTGGGTATGGACGAGCTTTCAGAAGAAGATAAACTTGTTGTGCACCGCGCCCGCCGTGTTCAGCGGTTTCTTTCCCAGCCTTTCTTTGTGGCATCGCAGTTTACCGGTCTCGAAGGAAAACTGGTTTCAATTGAAGACACCATTAAAGGTTTCAGAATGATAATGAACGGAGAAGTTGATCAATATCCTGAGGCAGCGTTTAACCTTGTTGGAACCATTGAGGAAGCTATTGCGAAAGGCGAAAAATTGTTGTCTGAAAATTAATTGGCACCGTAAAAATTATGTATTTAGAAATAATTACACCTGGCAATAAGGTTTTCGAAGGAAATGTGACCCTGGTTCAGTTACCTGGCAGCAAAGGTTCTTTTGCTTTGCTAAATAACCATGCTCCCATAATTTCAACACTTGGCAGGGGTACAATAAAAGTTATTGATGTTTTTGGGAAAACACATTATTTTGCAGTTAGCGGTGGTGTAATTAAAAATTTGGCAAACAAGATAATCGTACTGGTTGAGTCGGCATAAAACAGGAAGAAAAAATTGAATTATCCCCGAAGACGCTTGTTTTCGGGGTTTTTATTTAATAAATGAAGGTTAAAATACTGATTATAAGGCTAAGTTCTATCGGAGATATTGTTTTAACATCGTTGGTTGTTCGATGTCTTAAAAAACAGGTTAAAAACGCGGAAATTCATTTTGTAGCAAAACAACAGTTTGCACCAATTCTTAACTCAAACCCAAACATTGATAAAGTGCATGTGTTGGATGATAATTTTGGAGAACTAATCAACGAACTAACCATTGAAAAATTTGACTATATCATCGATCTGCACAAAAACTTCAGAAGCGCCCTGATAAAACAAAAACTGAAAACAAAAGCCTTTTCAGTAAAAAAACTGAATTGGCAAAAGATGCTGCTCATCAGGCTTAAAATCAACCGGCTACCGCAAAAACACATTGTTGACAGATACCTTGAAACAACTGCATCATTGGGTATTGAAAACGATGGAAAAGGACTCGATTATTTTATTGCTGAACAGGATGAATTTAAAATTGCTGATTTACCGTTACCATTTCAGAATGGTTTTGTTGCTTTTGTGATTGCAGGAACATATAAAACAAAAAAATTACCAGTTGATAAAATATCAGAAATTTGCAAGAGAATCAATTACCCGGTAATTCTTTTGGGTGGAAAAACAGAGTTTGATGAAGGGGAAAAAGTGTTATCACAATCAAAAGGGAATATTCTGAATTATGCCGGTAAAATCAGTTTAAACCGCTCTGCATCGCTGGTTCGCGATGCCAACGTGGTTCTCACCAACGACACTGGGTTAATGCACATTGCAGCCGCATATCAGAAAAAGATTTTATCGTTTTGGGGAAATACCGTTGCCGATTTCGGAATGGTTCCCTATCAGCCCCACTCCGCTTCGCAACGAATGGAAGTTGAAAACCTGAAATGCAGGCCCTGCTCAAAACTGGGTTATCAGAAATGCCCAAAAAAGCATTTCAAATGCATGAATGATATTAGAGTTGATGAGGTTGTGAGGTGGATTGATGATAATTTTTGAAACTTCGGTTACCAATAATGTTGATATACAAATTTTTAGTTTATTGAAATAATGTATTTTACGGATGTTCTCATTAGTAATGCAAGCTAATTTGCATTACTAATGAGGATTATTCTTAATGCAATTGAAAAGTTTTTTAATAATTACCCATATAAAAAGGTAATTGTATGGAAGTATTCGCAATAAATGAAATAAAAAATATTTTGCCTTGGTTTATGAAGCAAAAAACCATTTGGGCAAATTATGATGAAGAGGCTGATGTGTTATATCTGCATTTCAAAAAGCATAATCATGCTGACCACTCAGAATTGACCGATGATGATATGATTATTCGTTACGAGAATAATGAAATAATTAGAGTAACTGTTCTGAATGTAAGCAAAAAGTAAAACACCCGTTACCCAAACACCTTCCCCAATCTTTCCAGCGCCTCCTCTAAAATACTCCGCGGGCAACCAATATTAATGCGAAGCCAGCCATCGCCGCCGGTTCCAAAACGTCCTCCATCATTTAACCCGATTTTGGCATTTTCGATAGTAAATTTCATCAATTGTTCATTTTTCATCCCGTATGCTCTGAAATCGAGCCATATCAGGTAGGTCGCTTCAGGTTTCATCACTTTTACTTTTGGCAGACGCGCTTTGAAAAAGTCCTCCAAAAGAAGATAATTTTTCCATAAATACTGAAGCATTTGTTGCAGCCATTCGTCGCCATGTGTGTAGGCTGCTTCCATGGCAACAGTTCCAAAAATGTTTCCCATTCCCAAATGGCCAACTCCGATTGCCCTTTCGTAGCGTGCAAAATGGGTTTTGTTGGGAATAATTACAATCGATGATGAAAGCCCGGCAACGTTAAAAGTTTTGCTTGGCGCCATGCAAACCATGCAATTTTGGGCAATTTCATCTGAAACAGTGGCTATTGGAATGTGATGATGTCCTTCAAAAATCAAATCTGAATGGATTTCATCCGATATAATTATAATTTTATTTTCGAGGCAGATGTTGGCAAGTTCAGTTAGTGCTTCCTTTGTCCAAACCATTCCCCCCGGATTTTGCGGGTTGCACAACAACAACAGTTTTGTATTTCCATCAATTTTCGATTTCAAATCTTCAAAATCGAATGTGTATCTGCCATTTTCTATTTTGAGTGGGTTTTCTACCATCTTCCGTTTGGTTCCTTTTACACAGTCGAAAAACGGGAAATAAACCGGAGGTTGCACAACAACACCGTCGCCGGGCTTCGAAAAAGTTTCGATGGCAAATGTTAATCCGGCTACCACACCCGGGCTGAATGAAATCCATTCCTTTTGAATCTCCCAGTTGTGGCGGCGCTTCATCCAATCGACTATTGCCTGAAAATAAGAATCGCCACGGAATGTATATCCGTAAATTTTGTGTTCAGCTCTCTTTATTATGGCATCAACAATAAAATCGGGGGTCTTAAAATCCATATCGGCCACCCACAATGGCAGTACATCTTTGCTGCCAAAAAAACGTTCGCGGGCATCGTATTTTAAACAGTTAGTTCCTTCGCGGGGTACAATCTCATCGAAGTTGTATTTCATTTTATTAGTATCAAATATTAATATTATTTGTATCAAGAATCCTGTCAAGTAATATCAGGAATCCGGAATCATTAAACATCCAGTATCGAATATCCAGAATCAAGCATCCAGCATGCAGTTATCAACTAAACCCGGATTTGTTGTAAATATTTAATTTTGCAATCCTCCTCTACTTTCAAAATAAAATTGAAACGGTTTAAGTTGAGGCAAAGTTCAAAATCAGCTTTTGGCGACCAACTTTGTTTTTCAGGGTCAAAAAAACGTGCTCCCGAACCATTTCGAACGATTTCTACCATTTCATCAAAGTTATTTGGGATTCCTTCCAATTCATTTTTAATCCATTCTGCACACAGTGTATCTTCGTCGGTGGGATACTCGCACGCGTAACCCATGCAAACCAGCGAAACCGTTTTTGGCTTCTTTTGCTGAATATATTTTACAATTGCACCGGCATTTACAAAACTTCCGGTTATGATTTCATTGGCATTTACCGCATTTGCAATTCCCTGCGTACCCGAGCTGGTTGTGTGTACAACGGTTTTACCTGTCAGAATTTCCTTAATAATTTGTGAAGGTGAATTACCAAAATCAAATCCGGGTGGTTTTTGCTCGTTTCGTTCGCCAATCAACACAAAATCAGGATTTTCTTGTTTAAGCCGGTAAGCCAGGTTGATATCTCCCACCGGAATTATCTTTACTACACCACAATCAAACGAATAACAAGCTGTTGAAAATGCGCGAAAAACATCAATAATAACCGTTAAGCCTCTCGCATCTTTCGCACCTTCAAGTAATTGCAGGACTTTAACTTTCATAATTTTTTTTTTCGAAAGTAACGAAAATAAAGTACACATATACATTAAGTCGTTGGCATGATTGTTGATAATGGCATGTAGTATTTTCATATATCAGTAAATGAGCGAATTAAACTAAATTTTAATTAATAAAAGTCATGGTAAACGTTAAATTTACATTTATTTGATTCAGTGATAATATATGCTTTACAACATAAATGCAGAAAACTGCTTACGTTTGCACCGTCATGTTAAAATTTTAAAAAACAAGTTATGAAAACAATTAGATTATTTACAACATTAACAGCGGTGGCAGTTGCAACAATTGTTACAGCAGTTGAAAAACCAAAAATGGATGTAATCCCTTTGACTGCCGACAGGGCAATTGTATCGATTACAAATGAGAATCCTGCTCTTTTTGAAATGAGCATTGAAACCGAGGAAGGCAGTTTGGTTTATTACAAACAAACTACCAACGCATCAACCGGGTATCAGAAGGTTTTTGATTTTGCAAACCTTGAAAAAGGAAAATATGTGCTGTACCTGAAAGTGAATGATACTAAAGTGATCAGAGAATTTGAAGTAACCAGCAAAACTATTCATGTTGGCGAATCGAAATTAAGGTTCGATCCTTATTTCTCCTTCAAAAACGACATGCTCAAATTCTCTTACCTGAATTTTGATCAGGAAAATTATCACTTGTACATTTACAACAACGAAGGATTAGTTTTCCAGAGAAAAATGGGTAGCGACTTTGCCATTCAGAATGGTTTTGACCTTTCGAAACTAGAAAGCGGAAACTACAAAGTGGTATTAAGTAGCAGAAATAACGAATTTGCGTATAGTATTGTAAAATAAACCGGAAGATGTTGATTAATAAAAAGCTCTGCATTTGCAGGGCTTTTTTTATTTGTATTGACCGAAGGCATTGTTAAATTTTTTCATCTATTTTTGCACCTCTGATTTTTAAAATTGATACAATGGCAAAGGAAGATGTTTTCAAAAAGCTGGTTGCACACTGCAAGGAATATGGTTATGTTTTTCAATCGAGCGAAATTTACGATGGACTTGGCGCAGTTTACGACTACGGACAATATGGAGTTGAACTGAAAAACAACATCAAAAAATACTGGTGGGACAGCATGGTGTTGCTCCATGAAAATGTTGTCGGGATCGACTCAGCCATTTTTATGCACCCCACCATCTGGAAAGCTTCAGGCCATGTTGATGCCTTTAACGACCCGCTTATCGATAACAAAGACTCAAAAAAACGTTACCGTGCTGATGTTTTAATTGAAGAACAACTGGCTAAAATTGAAGATAAAATTAATAAGGAAATTGAAAAGGCAGCCAAACGATTTGGCGATGCGTTTGACGAAAAACAGTTCCGCGAAACAAATGCACGCGTTTTGGAAAACCAGCAAAAATGGGACAACCTGCACGACCGGTTTGCCAAAGCGCTGAATGATGGCAACCTCAACGAACTGCGCCAGATTATTGTTGATGAAGAAATTGTTTGCCCCATTTCCGGAACCCGCAACTGGACTGAAGTTCGCCAGTTTAACCTGATGTTTTCCACCGAAATGGGTTCAACTGCCGATGGCGCGCAGAAAATTTATTTGCGCCCCGAAACAGCACAGGGCATTTTTGTAAACTATCTGAATGTGCAGAAAACCGGCCGAATGAAGATTCCGTTTGGAATTGCACAAATTGGAAAAGCTTTCCGCAACGAAATTGTTGCCCGACAGTTTATTTTCAGGATGCGCGAGTTTGAACAAATGGAAATGCAGTTTTTTGTCAAACCCGGAACAGAACTCGACTGGTTTGAGAAATGGAAAACAATCCGCATGAACTGGCACAAAGCGCTTGGATTTGGCGACGAAAACTACCGTTTTCATGTGCATGAAAAGCTGGCACATTACGCTAACGCGGCTGTTGACGTGGAATACAAATTCCCGTTTGGTTTCAAGGAAGTGGAAGGAATCCACTCACGCACCGACTTTGATTTATCTCAACACGAAAAATATTCAGGAAAGAAAATCCGCTATTTCGATCCTGAATTGAATGAATCCTATGTTCCGTTTGTAGTTGAAACCTCGATTGGCGTTGACCGCATGTTTTTACAGGTAATTTCGGCTGCGTACTGTGAGGAACAGTTGGAAAACGATATGCGCGTTGTGTTGAAAATACCGCCCGTACTGGCTCCTGTGAAACTGGCCGTCCTTCCATTGGTGAAAAAAGACGGGTTACCGGAAATTGCCCGCGAAATTATCGACAACCTGAAATTTGAGTTTAACTGCCAGTACGACGAAAAGGATTCCATTGGCAAACGTTACCGCAGGCAGGATGCAATCGGTACACCGTTTTGCGTAACAGTTGACAACCAGACGTTGGAAGGCAACACAGTTACCATCCGTTACCGCGACACCATGGAACAGGAAAGGGTTGCGATAAGTGAGATCGGAAGCATTATTGGCAAACAGGTTAGTTTTAAAACTTTTTTTAGCAAGTTGTGATGAAGAAAGTTCTCATCATCACCTATTACTGGCCGCCCAGCGGAGGTGGAGGGGTGATGCGGTGGCTGAAAATGTCGAAATTTCTCCCGAAACTGGGATGGCAACCCATTATTTATACTCCCGAAAATCCCGATCCATCGGTTATTGACGAAAGTTTACTTCAGGAAATCCATCCCGAGATCATTGAACTGAAAACACTAATTTGGGAACCTTACGATTTGTACCGCAAACTTACAGGCAAAAAAAGCGGCGCAAAATTCAAGGCAGGTTATATTTCCGAGGCCTCGGAAGGAAATTGGAAAAACAAACTTTCGGTTTTTATCCGCGGCAATTTTCTGATTCCTGACCCGCGTGTTTTTTGGGTTTCACCTTCAGTTAATTTTCTGACAAAATATTTAAATAGAAATCCTGTCGATTTAATCATTTCCACCGGCCCACCACACAGTATGCACCTGATTGCGCTGGGATTAAAAAAGAATTTTGATATTCCCTGGATTGCCGATTTCCGCGACCCGTGGACCGATATCGATTTTTACCACAAATTGAAACTGACCTGGCTGGCCGATAAAAAACACCGTCAACTTGCGAAAAAAGTGCTCACAACTGCCGACCATGTAGTAACTGTAAGCCCAGGCTGCGCTGAGGGGCTTGAAAAAATTGCCAGCCGAAAAATCGAAGTCATTACCAACGGTTACGACCCTTCGGATTACGAGTTTGAAAAACCTGACCTGAACAAAACATTTACCATCTCTCATTTTGGCGCATTTAACAAAGACCGCAATCCCGTTGTACTCTGGCTGGCAATGAATGAACTGGCTGCTGAGAACCCCGATTTTAAAAACCTGCTGCGCATTAAATTATTTGGGCAAACTGATGTATCGATTATTAACGACCTACGAAAAAATAACCTGACCAACAACCTTGTTTTATTCGAACATCTTCCGCACCAAAAAGGATTGTTTGAATTGAGCAAATCGCAGGTTCTTTTACTCCCGCTAAACAATGCACCCAATGTAAAAGGAATACTCACAGGCAAAATGTTTGAATATATTGCACTTCAAAGGCCAATTCTTGCGATTGGTCCTTCGGATGCAGATTTTGCCGGAATACTGAGGGAAACTAATTCGGGTATTTCCTTGAATTTTAATGATTTACAAGGAATTAAACATGCTCTCCAAAATTATTTTCAGCTTTTTAAAGAAAACAAACTGGGGGTTGAATCGAACTCTTACGAAAAATACTCAAGAAAAAATCTGGCTGCTCATTTTATAAAATTGATTCAATCCTGATTTTTGATCCTATTAATAGTATTACTATGCAAATTTTCAAATCGCTTTTGAACCTTTCACCGAATCTTTTTAGTATCTAATTTAATTATATTTACAAGAAGTTTTTTGGCAAAAATTAAGTGTTGGAATGGACAAGACTGTAATTCGTAAGGGAAAAATTAAGGAACAGGGAAACGATTTTCTGTTTTGGCAATCGCAACCTTTTGAAACCAGGTTAGCGGTACTGGAACAAATAAGACAGGAATACAACGACTGGAAATATGGTACTGAACAAAGATTTCAGAGAGTTTATCGGATTGTTAAACGCAAACGGAGTTAAATACCTTATTGTTGGTGGATATGCAGTTGGCTTTCATGGTTATCCGAGATATACCAAAGATTTGGATGTTTGGATTCTCATAACCCATGATAATGCCAATCGTGTTATGGAAGCCTTGAATCAATTTGGATTTGGCAGCGTCGGATTAAAAAAAGAGGATTTTTTAAAGCCTGGTGAATTTATTCAACTGGGATATCCTCCTAACCGGATTGATATTGTAATGTCTTGTGATGGTGTGGATTTTGAAAGGTGCTACTCATCAAAAGTACAAATTGAAATAGATGGATTAAAAATTGATTTTATCGATTTGCGAAACCTGAGAATAAACAAAAAAGCAACTGGCCGATTGCAGGATTTGGCCGACCTGGATAATTTAAAATCCTAAACTTAAAACTTGAAAGGTAAGTTCGGTGCTTTTCTGCGGTTATTCATACGATGACTTCGAGTCATCGCATGAACAACCGCTAACAGCACAAAAAGCTAATTCACAAACAACAAATCATACTCCGAATTCCATTCCGGGTGCCCTTCAACTTCAAGCGTTAATGTTATTTTTTGAGAATTGAAATCCGGGAGATTTACTTCCACAACTGGCCCTTCCAAATTTTTGTTGGGTTCAATTGTTCCAAAATCCCATTTCCCCAAATCTACTGTTTTATTGCCCGATTTGACGGTAGCTTTCACTGTTCCGGCTTCAATGGTTTCATATTTATCGTTTAGAATAAACAGTTGGGTTGAGAATTTTTCCCCTGCTTTCCACCTGAATTTTTGAATACGGGCGCTGGCCAAAACAGGGCGGCACGATTTACTTACAGCGTAAAATGCAGGCTTTGGTTTTGCAGGGTAATTGATAATGCTGTTGTTGGCGGCAGTTGGCCAGGGCTCGTTGTAACACCAGTTGAGCGCCATGGCGCACCACGGTTTCTGACGGCGAGCTTCTTCGAAAATACATTTGTACCCCTCGCACTGCACCCACTGTCCGTTGGCAACCAGTTCTTCCAGATTTTTCGCTTCACCAAAATATTCGGACAGAAAATCTTTCATCAGCCATGTGTCTCCCACCCAGGCTTTAAATGCGTGGTGGCTTTCCCAGCTTGTTCCGGGCATGGGCGGGAAAAGTTCTTTTTCGGGAATAATGGTTTTTAGTATTTCCACCGGCGAGGGCCCCGGCATTCCAAATTCGGTGTAAGCGGTTCCTTTTGCTTTTGGCATCCACTCATAAACTTCGGTTTTTCCATCCAAATCACGAAAAACATAATTACCATGAGCCATACCAAAAACTGGTGAAGTTGGAATGAAAGGCGTCTGCGGGTCGAGAAGATAGCACTGGCTGTTGAGCAAACGCAGCGCCAGCGACTGATCAGTCATCCCTGACCAGTTGTTAAATAACTCGTTGCCACCGCACCACAACGCATTCGAGGGGTGTTTGCGAATTCGCTTGATTATCGATTCCGATTCCTGTTTAAGTACTTCGAGGTACTCAAGCGTCCCCTCGTAGTCGTTACATGCCAGCGGAAACTCAGTCCAAACCAGAATTCCCTTTTCGTTGCAGAGTTCATAAAAACTCTCTTTATTCACAATTCCACCACCCCAAACCCGAAGCAAATTAAAATTGGCTTCCAAA
Organism: Draconibacterium sp.; assembly: GCA_037439605.1. Classification (GTDB taxonomy): domain Bacteria; phylum Bacteroidota; class Bacteroidia; order Bacteroidales; family Prolixibacteraceae; genus Draconibacterium. The sequence continues at coordinate 9,704 of JBBIVS010000010.1, forward strand.
GCAAGATTAAGAAGTTCGTTGTAACGTTCTTTGGTTATAATTCCGGGAAATATTTCGGGATTTACCCAGTTGGTTCCTTTGCAAAAAATCCGGCGGCCATTGATTTCCATTGTTATTGGCGGTTTATTGCGGGTTTTGGGGAATGGAATTTCTTCTCTCCAAAGTCCTTCATTCATTACCAGTTGTACCCGGCGGAAACCCACGGTTTGTTTTTGCGAATTGACAACTTTTCCGGTTTTATCTTTAATTGTTAACTCAGATATGTACAACGGTTGGGCACCATGATCGTGCGGCCACCACAATTCCGGGTTTTTCAGGGTTGCAACAGTTATTTTTCCCGATTGTATTTCACCTTTTTCCAAACAAACCTTTTTCCCTTGCTGAGATAACAGGCTCCATTCAAACTGATTTCCTTTTAAATTTTCACCTTCTGCAAATACAGTAATTTCTGCTTCCGAAAAATCATCGTTGAGTTTGTAGTTGGTAAATAAATCGTTGATACGAATATTTTTTCTGATTTCGAGAAACGTTTCATCCCAAATACCCAGCGGAACAAGCCGGGGATGCCAGTCCCAGCCATAACTTACGGCAGGTTTGCAGCTTTGTGCAGCCTGACTGCGATCGACCCTGAAACTGCCAATTTTGGGCGCCGGGAAAATTTTTATCCGCAGTTCGTTTTCGGGTTTAATTTTTTCGGTAATATTCAGGTTTACAGGGGTAAACATGCCTTCCTGGTAATACAGTTTTTCGCCGTTCAGGAATATTTCGAATTCATAATCAATACCCTTCGACACAAAAAACAACTGTTCCCCTTCGCCCATTTCAGGTTTTTTGAAAGTGGTTTTGTAAGTCCAGTAAACATCTTCCATCCAGCCGTATTCTTTCCAGTTTTCAGCATACCAGAGGGCTGGCCAGTGGTTTGCCTTTGCATAATCCAACTGCACGGCGCCGGGAACTGCGGACAGAAACCATTCAGCCGGAGCGCTTACGGTTGATTTACTGAATCCAACTTCCCATTGCAGTTGCTTAATTTGGTCTGAAATATTCATTGCGCTGTTTTTTTCTGTAAAACCTGAGAGAAGTGAAAAAATGAGGAATAAGGATTGATTTAGTTTCATAGTAAAATGGTTTGATTTTGAATATGTGAAAATAGCAAAATGAATTTCAATGTATTCAGCTTCATTGAAAAAACAGGGAGAGAATAACTTTTGATTTCAGTTAAAAAATTAAGTTTTCTTCGGAATTTTCAGTTTCTGCCCAACAACCAGCCCTTTTTCGTTTGAAATTTTGTTTAGCTCCATTATCTCATCGCTTGTTATTCCATCATATTTTTGAGAAATGTTCCAAATGTTGTCTCCATCGCGTACAGTGTAATATTCATACTCAGGCGATGTATTTGCAGCAGTTTCATATGGATTGGAAACAATTTGTTTTTTTGAAGTGCTTGCCGTGCCTGAACTTTCCAGTTTTGGTTTATCTTTTTCGGGAACATAAATGGCCAACTTTTGACCGGTACGGATGAGGTTCTTTTTTATATTGTACCAATATGACAAATCATTAGGTCTAACCTTGTACCTTGCTGCTATTCCGCCAACTGTATCGCCTGCTTTTACGGTGTAAACAATTTTCGATTTGCCTTTAACATCTGATGGAATAAAATGCCCCGAACCACTTTCCACCGGATTAACCAGCGTGTTATTTGGAAAATATCGTTTGCGCTCGTATGCAAAAACCAAAGTATCTTTTTCAATAAATTCGAAAGTTTTTTCGATTGGAAGAACAACCGGATAAGGTTTATTTTCGCTGGCCGGAATCACTCCCCGGCGGTACATTGGATTTAATGCCTCTAGGTATTCCTTTTCGATATTCAGGGTAGCTGTTAACTGGTCGAAATGCAGGTAATTGTTTACCATTATCGTGTCAACATCAATAGGCATCGAAGGAATCTGAGGTTTCAGATTGTGTTCTTCATAATAATTCATCATGTATGCAGCCGCAATAAACAGCGGAACGTAACCCCGCGTTTCACGCGGAAGCAGGTAATACAATTCCCAGTAATTTGTTTTTCCGCCCGAACGCCTTATAGCCTTATTTACGTTGCCTGGCCCGCAATTGTAGGCAGCAATGGCCAAATACCAGTCATTATAAATATCATACAGATATTTTAAATACCTCGCAGCAGCTTCAGTTGATTTTACCGGATCGCGCCGTTCATCAACGAAACTGGTGATTTCCATCCCCAATAATTTAGCAGTGCCAAACATAAACTGCCATAAACCCATTGCCCCGGCCCGCGAAGTTGCCACCGGATCGAGCGCTGATTCAATGATTGAAAGGTATTTCAGTTCGAGGGGCAAATCGTATTTATCCAATATCTGCTCAAACATGGGAAAGTAGTAATCTGATAAACCTATCATTCGTTCCACCTGATCGCGTTTGCGCTCGGTGTACATTTTTATAAAACTTAAAACCGCCGGATTATATGATAAATCTATTACCTGTTCAGTTTTTTCAAGACGCTGAACATAAACCGAATCGGGAATATTTGTTGGGAAAACATCTAAAAAGGAATTTTCTGATGAATCCCCGGCAAAGGCATTTTTTAAAAACCAATTACTTGTTGCACTGTCGATTTTTGATGAAAATAAATCGGATAAATCTTCATCAACAACTTTTTTAACAATTAAAACCGAGTCTGATTCCGCAGAAAAAACTGTATCTGTAACCATGTCCTGCATTAATTCAGTCTCCTGTGCAGAAACAATATTGAAGTTGAGGGTTAGCGCAATGATAATCAGTTGTAATTTTCTCATCATAATTTTAAAATTTAAACGTGCAATTAAAACCGTAAACCCATTGATTATCAAAGGTTCTAATAGCAGGTTGCCAATTAAAAGTCAGGTCTTCGCTAATATCGAAATCAAACAAATGAGCATCAACGCTGGCATCAATAATATTAAGGCCATAAAAAGCAACCATACTAATAATCAGTAAATCGCGGTTTCTTCGGTAATACTCCGTTTGCTTCGATAAACCGGTTTTGAAATTATTATAATCTGTTTGATTTTCCAAATCGTAATATTTTGAAGCTTCAATATCGAGATACGAATTTGTTTCAGGGTCTTTATCTGTCATATCACTGTAAGCTTGCTTGTATGTATTGTAATAACCATTATTCCAGCCAATAAAGTAACCAATCGCTCCAAAACCTACATAAATTACCGGTATTTTCCAGTACTTTTTGTTGTAGGCTTGCCCCAATCCCGGTAAAATTGCCGAATAAATGGTTGCCTTTTTTGGAGAGTGAACATTTACCGTATCGATTGGAATTTCCGATACAAGGGTGGTATCAGCTTTCAAAACCTGCCCGTTCAGGTGGCATGAAATTAAAACAAACAGAATGAATATGATATTTTTTAATAAAACCACCTGTATAAATTTTGCCTAAAAATAGAAGTTTACACCTTTAAATGGTGTGCAAAAATTGGTTTACTATTGATTTTCAATTATTTTAACAATTCTCTCCAAATCAGACCCCGATTTAAAAGGGATTACAATTTTCCCTCTTCCGTGACTGTTCATCGAAATATCGATTTTGGAGTTGAATATTTTATCAAGCTGTTTTTTCAGATTTTGATATTCTTTCGGGAATTTTTGTTTTTCAACGGCAGATGTATCCTTAACTTCATTATTGCCGAGATTTCGGACGATTTCTTCCACCCTTCGCACCGACAATCCCATTTTGATAATTTGATTAAAAATCAGGGTTTGTTTTTCGGCATCGTCGATATTGATAATGGCTCGGGCATGGCCCATTGAAATCAGTTTATCAACCAGTCCTTTTTGAATTATGGCCGGAAGTTTCAGTAAACGCAGGTAATTGGCTATGGTGGAACGCTTTTTCCCAACGCGTGAACTAAGCTCTTCCTGTGTAAAACCCAGTTCTTCGAGCAAACGCTGGTAACTCATGGCTATTTCGATGGCATCCAAATCTTCGCGCTGGATATTTTCAACGAGCGCCATTTCGAGCATTCCTTCGTCCTTGGCTTTCCTGATGTAGGCCGGAATCGCTTCAAGCCCAGCCATTTGTGCTGCCCTAAATCGCCGTTCGCCTGCAATTATCTGGTATTTGTCATCGGCAATTTTCCGTAAAGTAATCGGTTGAATCAAACCAATTTCCTTTATCGATTCGGCCAGTTCCTTTAAAGGTTCCTCATCAAATTTTGTTCGGGGTTGAAAAGGATTTGCTTCAATTTTCGATAATTCAATCTCATTAATCCCGGCGCCAGGCAGCATTTTATCTGCATCGTCCATTAGCGCTCCAAGTCCCCTTCCAAGTACGTTCCTCTTCACTGTCATAAAAATTTAATTGATAACAATATTTTTTTCCTTGCCCAACTGTGTCATTTTGTTTCGCTGTAAAATTTCGCGTGCAAGGTTCATGTGGTTGATTGAACCTTTGGAACTGGCATCGTAAAGTATTACCGGTTTCCCGTAGCTTGGAGCTTCGCCCAGTTTTACGTTTCGCTGAATGACTGTTTCAAAAACCATCTCCTGAAAATGACGTTTTACTTCCTCGTAAACCTGGTTCGAAAGGTTTAAACGGCCATCGAACATGGTAAGCAGAAATCCTTCAATCTCGAGGTTTTTATTTAACCTGTTCTGAATTATTTTGATGGTATTTAAAAGTTTTCCAAGTCCTTCGAGCGCGAAATATTCGCACTGAACCGGAATAATAACTGAATCGGATGCGGTTAAGGCATTAACGGTAATCAACCCCAGCGAAGGCGAACAATCGATAAAAATGAAATCGTAAACGTCTTTGAGGTGCTCAATTGCATTTTTTAGCACTTTTTCGCGATTGGGCAAATTCAGCATTTCTATTTCGGCGCCAACCAGGTCAATGTGCGAAGGAATAATATCGAGATTGGCAATATCAGTTTTTAAAATCACTTTTTCCGCTTCAATCTCATCTACAATGCATTCGTAAATACTCGACTGAACATTTTTAAGGTCGAATCCCAACCCTGAAGTTGCATTTGCCTGCGGGTCGGCGTCAATTATCAGCACTTTCTGTTCCAATACTGCAAGGCTGGCTGCAAGGTTTATTGTAGTTGTGGTTTTTCCCACCCCGCCTTTCTGGTTTGCCAACGAAATAATTTTTCCCATCTAACTGTCTTAATTTTTAAATTGAAAGGTTCCAAAGTTAATAATTTAGAATATACCTGCTCCCGTTATTTTCATCAGCCCAAATTGATGGCGGTTAAATCGCTGAAAATGAATCAAAAAAAAAAAAAGATTATATTTTTTGCGCTTTCATTTCGTTTATCAGTTGATTTTTATCGACAGGAACAACCCCGGTTTTTTCGCATACCAATCCTCCGGCAAGGTTAGCCATTAATGCCATTATTTTTATACCAAGCCCCGAAGCAATCGCCAGGCTTGCAATGCTGATTACTGTGTCGCCAGCACCCGAAACATCGGCTATATAGCGAATAATTGCCGGGTAATACTTTCTTTCACCACCATTGCTGATAAATACTCCCAGTTCGGAGAGGGTCAAAAAAATGATATTCATATTCCGTGTTTGTCTGAAAGAATCAGCAACCTTACTGATGGTTTCCAAATCGCCTTTTTCAATCTGAATACCTATCCCGTCAGCGAACTCTTTAAGATTTGGCTTAAAAAGTGTGACATTTTTGTAAAGGTCAAAATTGTGTTTTTTCGGATCAACAGCCGTAGGAATTCCCTGGTTGATGGCCATTTCATTTACTGTATCGAAAATAGCCGGTGTTATAACGCCCTTGTCGTAATCGACAAAAATAATTACGTCAATCAATACTTCATTTAATAACTTTTTAATTGCTGCTAAAATTCTGTCTTCCATTGCAGGATCAATATTTTCAGTGATTTCTTCATCAACCCTTGCAATGTGCTGACCCTTGCTGATAATGCGGGTTTTTACAGTTGTAATCCTTTTGGGATCCACAAAAATTCCATCACTTGACAATCCTTCTTTTAAAAGTAATTTATTGAATTTTCTGCCCTTGTCATCATCGCCGGTTACCGAAAACAAATATGGTGTTGCACCCAGCGCTTTAATATTTAACGAGACGTTGCCGGCCCCTCCAAGCCGGTTTTCACGTTTGAGCACTGAAACCACGGGAACCGGGGCTTCAGGCGACACGCGATCAACTTTCCCCCACATATACGAATCGACCATTACATCGCCAATTACTATGACATGAAGTTGTTTGAAGTTGTCGAATATCTGATTTATTTCGTTGTTATCCACTTGTTTTGTTTAAGTGGCACAAAGCTAAAAAATATGAGATTAAAATGGGTCAACATCAATGTTAATAATACAATTGCTGTTTAAGGAAGATTGTTTCGTTTCATGTACAGATTTAATTATGAAGGACTTAACTAAATCGGAATTCTGTTTCCGATCAATTTTCAGCCAGATTTCCTTTTGATACCAAAGCTGGATACGGCTGATTAGCGGGAATTCAGGCCCCAGAACAATCAGCGCTTTGTTCTTTCTGAGATTTGTTGCCAGCATTTCCGATGCACGCGCAACAGTTTCCACGTTTTTGTGTTTTACTGCAATTTTAATCAGCCTGTAAAATGGGGGATATTTAAAAAGGTTTCTTTCCTGCACCTGTGTTTCCAGAAATTGATTGTACTTCTGATTTTTAATAAACTCAATCAAAGGATGTTCAGGCTGAGAGGTTTGGATAATCACTTTCCCGCGTTTGTGCTTTCTGCCGGCCCGACCGCTTACCTGCGAAGTTAACTGATAAGCCCGTTCGTGTGCCCTGAAATCGGGAAAATTGATGAGGTTATCAGCATTTAAAATCCCAACCACGCTAACGTGTTCAAAATCGAGCCCTTTGGTCACCATTTGTGTTCCCACCAAAATATCGGTCTTTTTGGTTTCGAGGTTGTGAATAATTTTTTCAAAAGCATGATTGTTTTGTGTTGTGTCTAAGTCCATCCGTGCAATGCGGGCATTTTTGAAAAGTGGTTTGAGTTCGTCCTCAATTTTCTCCGTCCCAAAACCCCGGGTTTTTACTTCAGGCGAACCACAACTGTCGCATGAATTATGAAGCGCCTGGCTGAAACCACAAT
>JBBIVS010000011.1:0-12380 GCA_037439605.1 Draconibacterium sp.
CCGGCTCTTTGTTTAGCCTCACCCTTCGGGGGAGGATGGAGGGAGCTTCTATTTTTTCCACAAATGTTCCATCTCCTCCAGCGTTTTTCCTTTGGTTTCAGGAATCATTTTCCAAACGAAAAAGAAGGAAATAATGCTCATCAAACCATAAAACCAATAAGTTAATCCGCTGCTGAATTCCATCATCGCCGGATAAGTTGAAGATATAAAGTAATTGGCCGCCCACTGCGCTGCAACAGCAACTGCCACTGCTTTTCCCCTGATTTTATTTGGAAACAGTTCTGAAATCAAAACCCAGCAAATCGGTCCCCACGACATCATGAATGAAGCTGTGTAAATAATGATAAAAACCAAAGTGCTGATTCCAATTATTTTCATAAAAGCCAATGCTCCAATGGCAAACATACCGATTGCCATTCCAACAGAACCCACCATCAGCAAAGGTTTTCTTCCCCATTTGTCAACGGTCATTATCGCGATTACGGTAAAAATAACATTTACCAAACCCATTACAACGGTTTGCAACATTGAGGCATCTTTTTCAGCTCCCATGCTTTCAAAAATACGGGGAGCGTAATAAAGCGCCACATTAATTCCCACAAATTGCTGAAAAACAGAAAGTAAAACTCCAATCAGAATGACTATTTTTCCATACGATAACAACTTTGCCGATGATTTCTGAACGCTTAATTTGATGTCCTGAAAAATCACTTTTGCCTGTTCAGCCCCGTTAATCCGGGATAAAATACGCAATGCTTTGGTATCTTTGTTATTCAGTGCTAAAAAGCGGGGTGTTTCCGGAACAAAAAACAGCAACAACCCAAAAAGTGCAGCAGGAATAGCTTCTGAAACAAACATCCAACGCCAGCCAATATCATTTATCCATTCAAGTGGTTTACCGTTGGCTATTCCCCAGTTTACAAAATACACCACCAACATTCCAAAAATGATAGCGAACTGGTTGATTGAAACCAGCCGCCCGCGAATGTCGGCAGGAGCAATTTCGCCAATATACATGGGGCTGACAGCCGAAGCAAGTCCAACTCCGATACCGCCAATTACGCGATAAAAATTGAACATGAATAATAATCCCATGGTAGGCTCACCTTTTGTGAAAAAGATAAATTCGGGATATCCTGACCCCAGCGCTGATACAAAAAACAGGATTGCTGCCAGAAACAGCGCTTTCTTTCTGCCAAAAGTTGAAGAGATTAACCCCGATAAACTTCCCCCGATGATGCAGCCAATGAGTGCACTTGAAATGGTTGCTCCATGAGCAAGAGAACCCAATCCAAGCCCATTGATTAAATAGGCCTGGACTGATTTCTCTGCACCCGAGATAACTGCTGTATCATATCCAAACAGCAGTCCTCCAAGTGTTGCTACTCCTGTAATTCCTGCAATATAGAACGAATTACGTCCTTTCATATTGTTAAATGTGCCAGTTGATCAACTGCTCGATCAGCTCCTGTTTTCCGCTGATTTGTGCAGGTTCACCAACTTCTTTGGCAACAGCGTAAAGATCTTCGAGCGAAAGTTTTCCTGCTTCAAATTCGGCGCCTTTTCCTGAGTCGTATGAAGCATAACGGTTTTTACGCATTTTTAAATAATCCGAAGTATTCAAAATTTTATCAGCAATAACCAGGGACCGTGCGAAAACATCCATACCACCAATGTGCGCGATGAAGATATCCTCCAAATCGGTTGAATTTCTCCGGGTTTTTGCGTCAAAGTTGATTCCTCCGTGCGTGAATCCGCCGGCTTGCAAAATTTCAAGCATTGCCTCGGTTATTTCATAGATATTGGTTGGGAATTCATCGGTATCCCAGCCATTTTGGTAGTCGCCCTTGTTTGCGTCAATTGAGCCCAGTAAACCGGCATCAGCAGCCATTCTGAGGTCGTGGGCAAAAGTATGGCCAGCCAGCGTTGCGTGGTTAACTTCAACATTCAGTTTAAAATCGTTTTCCAAACCATTGGCACGCAGGAACCCAATAACTGTTTGTGCATCAAAATCGTACTGATGTTTTGTTGGTTCCATCGGTTTTGGTTCGATAAAGAAAGTCCCCATAAATCCGGCCTTCCGTCCGTAATCACGGGCAGTGCGCAGGAATTGTCCGAGATGTGCCAATTCGCGTTTTGTATCGGTGTTGTGCAAGCTCATATAACCTTCGCGTCCTCCCCAGAAAACATAACCTGTTCCGTCAAGTGCGATTGTGGCATCTATTGCATTTTTAATCTGAACGGCAGCATTGGCAAGCACTGCAAAATCAGGATTGGTTGAAGCGCCGTTCATATATCTTGGATCTGAGAAAACATTGGCAGTTCCCCAAAGCAGTTTAACACCCGATGCTGCTTGCTTTTGTTTGGCGTAATCCACCATTTTTTCAAGGCGTTTTTCAATTTCGAAAACTGAACCATCGCCAACAACATCGGTGTCGTGAAAACAGTAATAGGGAATATTCATTTTGGTTATGAATTCAAAAGCTGCATCCATTCTTTCTTTGGCTGCATCCATCACATCAGTGGCGCCATCCCACGGGAAAATCTGGGTTCCGGGACCAAACGGGTCGCCGCCTGTTCCGCAGAAGGTGTGCCAGTAAGCCACTGCAAAACGCAGGTGGTCTTTCATGGTTTTTCCGCCAACAACGCGGTTTTCGTCATACCATTTAAATGCCAGCGGGTTTCTTGAGTCCGGACCTTCAAATTTAATTTGCCCAATTCCTTTAAAATACTCTTTGTTTCCTTTTAATACTTCCATTTTTTTGATTATTAGTTGTGAATGATTATTAATGACCTGTTTTTTTTATCGATTAATGGCTAAAGCCCCTTTTGTTTGGTTTTTATTGCACCCTGCTTAAGCCGGGTGTTAAATTTTAGAATGAAAAAAATAGCTTTAGCATTTAAAACTCAGTTGAACTATTTTGACTCCTTTTTCAGAGCTTCTAACCATTTCTCATAAGCCTCCTGATATTTATCTTTTTTTGTAGTGTCAGGAAAAATTGTTTCCAGTTTTTTCAGGTTCGAAAATGCTTCGTTAAACGATTTGTAATAGCCTGAGCCAACACCCGCACCGCGCGCAGCACCAACCGATCCATCGGTATTATACAGTTCGATTGTTGCGCCTGTTATTCCGGCCAGTGTATCCCTGAAAATCGGGCTAAGGAACATGTTTGCTTTTCCGGCACGAATTACCGAAGCGTTAATCCCGATGTTTTGCATAATGTCCATGCCGTATTTAAACGAGAACACAATTCCTTCCTGGGCCGCCCTCAGTAAATGCCCTTTTTGGTGAATGTTAAAATTGATTCCACTCAAAACCGAGCCAATATTTTTGTTGTTCAGCACACGTTCGGCGCCATTCCCAAAAGGCAAGACAGAGAGTCCGTTTGACCCGATGGCAATTTCTGATGCCAGGTTGTTCATCTCTTCATACGAAAGATTTTCTCCAACCATGCGTTTCAGCCAGGCATTTAAAATTCCGGTTCCGTTAATACAAAGCAAAACGCCCAATCGTGGATTTTCTTTGGTATAATTTACATGAGCAAAGGTATTTACACGCGATTGCGGATCATATTTAATCTCTTCGCTTACGCCGTAAACAACGCCCGAAGTTCCTGCAGTTGTGGCAATTTCTCCGGGATTCAGCACGTTCAATGACAGTGCATTATTGGGTTGGTCGCCGGCACGGTAACTGATTGTGGTTTTTGCAGAAAGTCCAAGTTCGGCGGCAATTTTTGCTGAAACCTGACTTTGAACTGCAAATGTTGGAACGATTTCAGGAATAATATCAGACGAAAATCCATAGTTTTCAAACAGAAGATTGGCCAGTGAGTTTTCCCTGAAATCCCACATAATTCCTTCTGAAAGTCCGCTGACTGTGGTTTGAATTTCGCCTGAAAGTTTCATCGCGATGTAATCGCCGGGCAACATTATTTTATAAACTCTGCTGTACAATTCCGGTTCATTGTCCTTTACCCATTTCAATTTCGAAGCTGTGAAATTACCGGGCGAATTGAGTAGATTGGTGAGGCAGCGCTGTCCGCCGATTTCTGTAAAAGCCTTGTCGCCAATGGCAGCCGCGCGACTGTCGCACCAGATAATTGACGGGCGGATGACTTCATGATTTTTATCGACCATAACCAACCCATGCATTTGATATGAAATGCCAATCGATAATATACTTTCCGGATTTACTTTCGATTCGGTTAAAACATCGGCCAGCGCCAGTTTCAGGTTTTGCCACCACAATTCAGGCTCCTGTTCAGCCCAGCCTGCTTTGTGGGCTGTTATTTTCATTTCCTGTTTTGGGTGAAATGAACTTGCAGCACAATTGCCGTTTTCACCATCAATTAACGAAACTTTTACAGAAGAACTTCCAATATCGAATCCAAGTAAATACATGATTTATAATATTTTAAATAATTTCTTCCATTTCGAACTGTTCTGTTCTGGTATGTGGTCAAAATTAAGTTCAAATAATGGCGTTTCAAAGGTAAAAAATGTGTTATACAACATATTAGAGTGATGATCGAATCTTTAAACTGGTGGGAACCATAAATTGAATAGGTTTACTGTTAACAACAAACTCTGCAGCTTTTTTTCCCATCAGTTCAAAATCGGTTGAAATGACTGTAATTCCATTCTTTACATATTTTTTCATCGGAGTTTCATTGTATGAAATCACGCCCACTTCGTGTCCGGGTTCAAATCCCTTTTCTTCACATTGGTCTAAAAAATTCGCCAGTGTGCGGTCGCTTACCAGAAAATAAAGACCTCCCCGGTTTATTTTAAATTGTTCAGAGTCGCAGATTACACTGTGTTTAATAGCGAAATCTTTACAAAACATTTCAAAATAATCAATAGCAATTTTAGGATGGTAAGTAAACTCGGGATAATACATTGTGAACTCCTGATATTTTGAAATCTTATCAATATTTGCTGTAAAACATTGATAAACCTGTTCTCCGAAATCCTGGTAAACGGTTGAATGTTTTTCCAGTGCATTAACTTTCCAGTCGATAATTAAAAGTTGCTCTTCAGGTATTTTCGAAATGAGTTTTTGAACTTTGGGGTGGTCGAAATTCATAATAATGTATTTGCTGTATTTGCCCAGACTATCATTGATTATTTTTTCGAAAACAGCAATATTATAATGATGGAAGTGCAAATCGACCCCGATATTTTTGGGCAGGCTTTTCCGGAACGACCCGTAAAGTACTTCTTTATATGCCTTATAAGTATCGAGAAAAAGAAAAACTTTGGTAATATTTTTTGTCACAAAATAGCCCCTGTTGGGAACCGATTCAACAGCTCCTCTTTTTTTTAGTTCGGCATAAGCTTTAAATACTGTGTCGCGCGAGACCTGGCAATCGCACATGATTTGGTTTACCGATGGCAGCATTTCTCCAGATTTAAGCTGATTCTGACTAATCGAATTTAAAATGGCTTCAACCAGTTGATGAAATTTTAAAACGTTTGAATTGTTATCTACAACAAATTTTAAATTACTCATGTAGTTAAGTTAAGTAGTGCAAAACGCATTCTGTTCTGTTCTACAAAACTATAAAATTAAATAAGAATTTAAAACTAAAAAACGATGACATTCGCTATCCTTTCAATAATATTGATTTTGAATCATCCCCTTATGAACAAGGCTTTAATTATATCAGTTGCCATTTTTGGGTTTTCTTTTAATCGCCTGGTTGAATAATTAAACCATTGTTTTCCAAAAGGCACGTAAACCCTCATTTTATGTCCTTTTTCAACAATCGATTGGCGGAGGTCAGGAGTTACTCCGTAAAGCATCTGGAATTCGTACATGGTTTTGGGAATCCCGTATTTTTCAATCATAATTAAAGCATTGTCCACCAAATATTTATCATGAGTGGCAATGGCCGCATACATTTTATTTCTGAACATGAATTCAAGGTCATTTAAAAAATTATCCCTCACTTCCTGATATCCTTTGTATGCGATTTTTTCGGGTTCAACATAAATGCCTTTGCACAATCTAAAATTGATTGGAAATGATTCAGAATTTAACTGGTTTAATTCTTCCAGGTCACTCATTGTGCGTCTTAAATATGCCTGCAGTACCAACCCGACATTTTTCGGGAATTCGGTCTGGAGTCGTTTAAAAATTTCAATTTCCATGTCAACGCATGAGGAATCTTCCATGTCAATCCTCACAAAACTATTTTTTTGAGCTGCCAGGGCAACAATTTCACGAATGTAGTTATAGCACACTTCCATGTCGATAAGGAGCCCGAACATGGTTGGTTTCAGCGAAAAATTACCGGTAATTTTCTTGCTGCTAAATGTTTTGATGATTTCAAAATACTGGTTTTTGTTTTCTCTCGCTTCTTCAAGCGTTTTAATAAACTCACCCAAAAGATCAATGGTAACTTCTATCTTTTTTTCGTTTAATAATTTCGATGCCAAAAGTCCTTCCTCGATTGTTTCTCCGGCAATATATCTTTTCGAAAAAACCCAAACCAGCTTTTTGGGCATGTGCGGTAATATATTTGCGATTAATTTATTCAACATTTTTAATATTTCTTGAGCATTAAAAATCGCGATAAAAGTAGTGGTTCGGTGAGGTTTATTTCAATGATGTTTATCAGCCGGGATTTATGATTTTATGCAGGTTTTAACTCAATTGCTATGATTTTGAATAACCGAAAAAAGTGTTTAACAGATAATGGGGTTTAAACTAAAAAATTATCTTTGTGCCAGTTTTTAAAGTAAATCTAAAATTATTACTAATGAAGGGAACATCGTTGATAGTTAGCATTGTGCTTTTTGTTGCAGTTGCAGTTTTGTATGTATTGCATTTTATAGGTACGGGAAAAATCGGACAGAATTCAGGCTCTGATGGCAAAGCGGTAATTAACAGGGATGGTTTAAAAATTGCTTATGTTAAGGCCGATTCAATAATTCTGAATTACAAACTGGCAGAATTTCTCCACGACGATTTTACAAAAAAACAGGAAACTTATGCCGGCGAATATGCGACCAAACGTAAATCATTCGAGAAAGATGCTGCCGCATTTCAGGAAAAGTTGCAAAGGGGGGGATTTTTAAGCGAGCAAAGCGCAGTTCGTGAACGCGACAGGCTGGTTGGAATGGAACAGGAAATATTAAGACTTGACAAGGAACTTTCAAGTAAACTTGGTGATATGCAAAACACAAACACCCAGCAGGTTTTAGACAGTTTAATGAGTACCCTGAAGCAATACAATGCAACTAAGAAATATGATTATATTCTGAATGGTTCAAGCATTTTAATTGGCGATGAAGGCGATAATATTACTGGACAGATTTTGAATATGATGAATGATAAATATACGGCAACTACTCAAAAATAGAAATAGAAAAATCGAAATGGAATCCGGGTTAATTGCCCGGATTTTTTTTTGCTTTTCTTTGTAGTTTTGAATCATGTTTGCCAATCAGTATCTTCATAAGAACAACCGGGTTCCGCTAATCGGAACAGAACCAAATCCGCTATGCAATATAACTGTTGTTATTCCATGTTATAATGAGCCTGAGCTTTTGCGAACACTCGAATCGTTAAAAAAGTGCATTTTGCGTGATACAATGGTTGAGGTTATTATATTGATTAACCATGCTGAGGATGCTCCTGAGGTAATTAAAAGATTCAATATCACAACAAAAACTGAAACCGACCGCTGGATAAAAGAAAACAACAGCAGCAAATTACAGTTTTTTGCAGTTGGACCGGTTGAGTTAAGAAAAAAGTGGGCTGGAGTGGGGTTGGCGCGGAAAACCGGATTGGATGAAGCCGTTTTGCGATTTAATCATTTCAATAAAACAGGTGGGATTGTAGTTTCACTCGATGCCGATTCTTTGGTAGAACAAAATTATTTAATCGAGATCGAAAAATATTTTAATCAAAACCCAAAACATGTAGGTGCAACAATTAAAGTTGAACATCAAAAAGAGGGTCTTTCAGAAAAACAAAAACAAGGGATTGAACTTTATGAGAAATATTTGAATTATTACAAAACAGCATTACAGTTTACGGGCTACCCGCAGGCAATGATTACCATCGGGTCGGCTTTTGCAGTAACTGCTGAAGCGTATGTAAAACGCGGTGGTATGAACCGGCGACAGGCCGGCGAAGATTTTTATTTTCTGCAAAACCTGGCTCAAATTGGTGCGATTGGCGAAATTATTGCAACAAAAGTTTACCCATCGGCAAGATTATCGAACCGCGTACCTTTTGGAACCGGCGCAGCCATTCAAAAATGGATGGAAGGAACCGACGACCTTACCAAAACCTATAATTTCAAGGCTTTCACAGATTTAAAGATTTTTTTCGATTCAAATGAAAAGTTATTTCACACGGATAAAGCAGGCTATTTAAAAATAATTTCAGGGATGCCTGAATCAATACGACAGTTTGTTTTACAGGATAATTTTTGGAATGAGCTTGACGATTTAAACAAAAACTGCTCAACCCTGAAATCTTTTCGAACCCGTTTTTTTCAAAAGTTCAATGCCTTTAAAGTTTTAAAGTTTATGAATTTCGCGCATGAAAAATATTACGAAAAAGCAGATTTGGAGACTCAATGTCAGCTATTAAAACAAATGCTATGAATAATTCAGTAATTAAAACCGCGATTTTTATATTCGGGATAATCTTTCTTAATCAATTAACAGCTTCATGTAAAAATGCTGAATTTATTGAAAATGAAAAGCTTCGGTTTACCTGTTCAATTCCTGTCGAAGGAAACAGTTGGGTGGTTAACAACTGGAATAAAAACAACGAACTGATTGGAAAGGGCGGCATTAAAAATTGGAAAGAAACAGGAACAATAATCAGGACCTATTTTAAAGTTGAACAAACAGGTAAACTGAATGTAGGCATTTTGGCAAAATCGGTTTCCGGAATTTCAACAATTAAAATATCCTGCGGCGATAAAACGGTTGAGAAAGAAATTGTAAATGCTGAACAGGATACAATTTCTGTCGGGACTTTTGAGATAAAAGAAAAAGGATATCATTTTATTGAAATTCAGGGAGTGAAAAAGGCTGGCGAATATTTTCCTGAAATTGAAAGCGTTTTGATTGGCGGGGAAGCTGCGGAAGGGAAAGTTTATTTTGCGCGCGACGATTTTTACTGGGGCCGGCGCGGTCCATCGGTTCATCTGAATTTCAAGGTTCCTGAAAATGCCGGAAATATTCAATATTTCTATAACGAAATTACTATTCCGGAAAACAACGATGTTTTGTGTTCGTATTTTATGGCTTGTGGTTTTGCACACGGTTATTTCGGAATTCAGGTGAATTCGGAAACCGAACGGAGAGTATTGTTTTCAGTATGGAGTCCGTTTAAAACCGACAACCCGGGAGAAATTCCGGAAGACCAGAAAATAAAACTTTTAAAAAAGGGAGAGGGTGTTTATACCGGTGAATTTGGAAATGAAGGTTCGGGTGGACAGAGTTATTATAAATATTTGTGGAAAGCTGGTACTACTTATAAATTTCTGTTAAAGGCAAATCTGGCAGGAAATGACGAAACAGATTTTACAGCCTGGTTTTATGCTCCAGAAGTTGGCAAATGGAAATTAATTGCCAGTTTCCGCCGTCCAAAAACCGATGTGTATCTAACACGTCCACATTCATTTTTAGAGAATTTTTACACCGAAACCGGCAACGTTACCCGAAAGGGAATCTATTCAAATCAATGGATTTACAATTCTGAAAAAAAGTGGATTGAAATCACAAAAATGAAATTTACCGCCGATGCCACTGCACGCAAAGAATCGAGAATGGATTGTGCAGGTGGTGCTGAAAATCAACATTTCTACCTTCAAAACTGTGGCTTTTTTAACGAAACAACCACCATCGATTCTTATTTCGAAAGACAGGCAACTGGGATCCTCCCAAATATAAATTTTGAGGATTTACCATAAAAAAAACGTTCATCAGAGTCAGTCTGATGAACGCTTTTGTTTTTACTCTCTCTCCTTTGGAGAGGGCCGGGGAGAGGCATTCTTCTCTATTTCAACCCGTTCGCCAGCATATAATAAATTTCGTTCCAGCGCAACTCTTTTTTGAATTGTTTAACACAGGTATCTTTATCGATCAAAACAAATTCAACATCGGCAAATTCGGCAAAAGTTACAATGTAATCGGGTGTAAGTGCCTGTGTAAATGCTGAGTGATGTGTTCCGCCTGCATAAATCCAGGCAGCAGCGCCGTCGGCCATATTGGGCATGGTTTTCCAGAACGCCGATGCCACAGGCAGTTTTGGCATTTTTTCAAGCGGTTCAATTACTTCCAGTGTATTTACAATAATCCGGAAACGGTTTCCCATGTCAATTAAAGTTACATTCATGGCATGGCCGGTTACACTTTCAAAAATCAGTCGGGCAGGAGCATCTTTTCCACCAATTCCCAAAGGCTGAACTTCGAGCCGCGGTTTTTTTGCTGCAATCGAAGGACAAATCTCCAGCATGTGAGCGCCCAGAACCGCTTCGTTTGCCGGGTTGAGATGATAGGTGTAGTCTTCCATAAAAGTGCTGCCACCTTTCATTCCTGCTGACATGGTTTTGATGATTCGCAACATGGCAGCCTGTTTCCAGTCGCCCTCGGCGCCAAAACCGTAACCGGCAGCCATCAACCTTTGCGATGCTAGTCCGGGCAATTGAGCCAAACCTGTCAGGTTTTCAAAATTGGTTGTAAAAGCCTTGAAATTACCATCTTTCATAAAACGTTTCAAGGCAATTTCATAACGGGCCTGAACACGCACATTTTCGTGGTATTTGCCTCCCGGTTTGCAATCAGCGGCTACTTCATATTCTTTTTCGTATTCCTTGTAGAGTTCGTCAACCTCGGCATCGGTCACTTTTTCGATGTAATTCACCAAATCGCCAACACCGTAAGCCGAAATCTGCCAGCCAAACTTAATTTGGGCTTCCACTTTGTCGCCTTCTGTAACGGCAACTTCGCGCATGTTATCGCCAAAACGGGCAACTTTTAAACCCTGCGAATCGGCCCACCCAATGGCAGTGCGGCACCATTTTGCAACATCGTTTTGCACTTTTTCATCCTGCCAGTGGCCAACCACCACTTTGCGGTTTTTGCGCATCCGGGTATTGATGAAACCATATTCGCGGTCGCCATGCGCGCTTTGGTGCAGGTTCATGTAATCCATGTCGATTTCACTCCATGGCAGGTCGCGGTTAAACTGGGTGTGCAGGTGCATGTAAGGTTTGGTTAGCGCTTTCAACCCGGCAATCCACATTTTGGCCGGCGAAAAAGTGTGCATCCAAGTTATCAGTCCGATACAGTTTTTATCGGCACTTGCTTCAACACAAATATCCAATATCTCATCCGGAGTTTTCACAACCGGTTTAAAGACGATTGTTACGGGGAATTTACCCGATTTGTTCAATCCGTCAACAATTGCAGATGAATCGGTATCGACCTGTTTTAAAGTTTTTGGTCCATATAAATGCTGGCTTCCGGTTACAAACCATACTTCCATTTGTTTAAAATTTGTCATTTTTATTGAGTTTTTATTTGGTGCTAAAATAGTAAAATATTTATAAACGTAAAATTTACACTTTTGAAGAAATTTATATCTGTCTTGGTTTTTGGTTGGATAATTTCTACTTTAACAGGCAAATTAATCAACCTGAAAACCGGGATATTTTGCAGTATTTAAGATTGATAAAATAAATCATCCAGTATAAACTAAAACCACAGATTAAAATGAACCTGACTTCAACCCAAAAAAAATCGTTCCAGATTATCGGAATTTTTCTATTTGTTGGCATTTTTTTTTCCTGTACACCAAAACCGGCAACCGAAATTAAACTGCCTGCAGAACCTGCAATAAGTGATTATTATGTTGCTGCCTACATCTGGCCGTCATGCCACCACGATGAACGTTTTGGTGATATCCTCTGGCCCGAAGGAACCGGTGAATGGGAAGTGATTAAAAAGGGGAATCCCCGTTTTGATGGTCATTATCAACCCCGTCAGCCACTTTGGGGTTATGAAATGGACAACGACCCGAAGGTGATGGAAAAATGGATTGATGCTGCAACAAATCACGGTGTCAATATTTTTGTGTTCGACTGGTATTGGTACGACGGTGGCCCGTTCCTGGAAAGCACGCTGAACGATGGTTTTCTTAAATCAAAGAATAATTCGAAGATGCAGTTTTATATTATGTGGGCCAACCATGATGTGAAACACAACTACTGGAACGTGCACAAATACAAGGACGATACTTCGATTCTCTGGAACGCGGTTGTGGATTGGGAGAACTACAAAATAATTGTTGACCGTGTTATCAAACAATATTTTAATTATTGCAGTATTGACATAAATGTTTATTCCGG
>JBBIVS010000011.1:12393-16720 GCA_037439605.1 Draconibacterium sp.
GTGTCGACAAGTTAATTGAAAGCTTTGGAGGAGATACAAAAGAAGCCCGGAAAGCGCTCGATTATTTCAGGGAAGAAGTAAAAAAGGCCGGATTCCCCGATTTGCATATCCAGTGGAACCAGGGTGGAGGGTCGGTTATGTCAGCAGATGCGGCCAAAAACTTTTCCAACAGGGTAAACGAAATGGGTTTCAACAGTGTTGCTATGTACAATATGGGCGGATTGGCGGAAGATTACTTAGTTTACGACGCCAATTCGGTAAAAATCAGGGCACAGATGGATTCTATTCTAAATATCCCACTTTTCCCATGTGTTTCCATCGGTTGGGACGATACTCCCCGGTTTCCGGCAAAAGGCATTCACGATGTTGTACATTATCATAACACACCCGGGAGTTTTGCCGCAATCCTTTCAAAAGCAAAGAAGTATGCCGACAATCATCCTGAACAACCTAAATTAATCACAATCAACGCCTGGAATGAGTGGGTGGAAGGCAGCTACTTGCTACCAGACATGCTTAACGGATTTGGTTATCTGGAAGCCGTAAAAGAGGTAATAACCGGGGAATATTCTGATTATGAAAAAAACAGATAAATTTGTATAAAAAAGAGATGAGCTCAGTATCGTATCAAATATCACTTTCATACAATCAAATTCGCGAATTGGTTAATCGGTTGCCATTCAAAGATAAAGCAAGATTAAGTAAGGAACTGGCAAAAGAAACCAGGGATAAGGAATTAACCCGGTTACTTGAATCTTTTCGGACAAACGAAATAGAACAAAAAGAAATTGACGAAGAAGTTGAGATTGTCAGAGCCGAAATTTATGCCAAAACCAAAAAAGATTAAAGTTATTATTGACACAAATCTTTTTATAAGTTTTTTGATAGGTAAAAAATTAAAGGGCTTAAAACAAAGATTATGTGATGCAAGTGTTGAATTGATTTTTGCAGAGCAGAATTTGTTTGAAATTCGGATGGTAACTTCGAGAGAAAAATTCAGGAAGTATTTCGAATTCAACATGGTTGAAGATTTGATAAATTTTATTCAAATAACCGGGAAAGTATTTAAGATTGAAGAGATTACTGAAATTTGCCGGGACCCTAAGGACGATTTTTTACTTGCACTCGCACAAATCAGCAGTGCCGATTATCTGGTAACAGGTGATAAAGATCTTTTAAATATTGGAAAAATTGCACAAACTTCGATTGTTTCTATTGACGAATTTGAAAAGATTATAGATAAAGATTTGAATTCCAGAAATGGAAAGTAATTGATATCCATTTTGCCAGACATACTTCACATGTTAGGTTATCTGGAAGCCTTAAAAGAGGTAATAAACGGAGAATATGATATTTATTCAGATAAATGATTTTTTATAATGGTCACCCGACTCCAAGTCGGGTGACCATTATAACCGCAAAATAACTTATAATTTTTTAGCAGTTTTCTTAATCAAATCCCATGTCGCTTTCACATGTTTTTCTTCGGTAAGGGTTCCTCCGATACTCATTCGCAGAACCACCTGTCCGTTCAGTTTTGTGTGTGTGAAATAGGCTTTCCCGGTAGCATTAACCGCATTCATTAATTTCATGTTGAAATCATCGCTGGCTTTGTGACGGAAGCAAACCAGGTTAAATGGCGGTTCAACAAACAGCTCAAAATCTTCTGATTCTAAAATCCATTCTTTAAATTTTCGGGCAATTTCAACATGTTTTCTGATGTGAAATTGTAAACCTTCAATTCCGTAATGTCTGATTACAAACCAGAGTTTCAGTGAGCGGAAACGGCGTCCAAGTTGTACATGCCAATCGCGGTAGTCGAAAACCTCGCCCGATTCAGTTGCCTGGTTTCGAAGATATTCAGGTAGAATTGAGAATGTATTTATCAAATCCTGGCGGTTGGCGACCCAAAAAACATCACAATCGAAATTCGTAAACATCCATTTGTGCGGGTTAAAACAATAACTGTCAGCCAGTTCCACTCCATCCTGATAATGTCTGAACTCAGGGCAAAGCATCGCAGTACCCGACATAGCTGCATCAACGTGTAACCAGCAGTTTTCTTTCTGCGCAATTTCCCCGATTTCTTTAATTGGGTCAATAGCATTCGACGAAGTAGTGCCCAGTGCAGCGCAAATAAAAAAAGGCGTCAATCCTGATGTTTTATCTTTTTGAATTTGTTCTTTCAGCAAATCGGTTCGCATTGCAAATTTCTCATCCACTTCAATCATTATCAGATTGTTACTTCCTATTCCGCAAATTTTTGCAGCTTTTTCGAGTGAAGAATGGGTTTGTGTTGAAATATAGGCAACCAGTTTTTGCTGAATCCCGGTTTTGTTCGACTGGTAATTTGTTGCCCTTTCGCGTGCGGCAATCATTGCGGTTAATGCCGATGTTGAAGCTGTGTCCTGTAAAACACCGCCGCCGATGGATGTCGATTTGAATTTTTCGGGCATAGCCATCATTTCGGCAAGCCAGTCCAAAACCCGTGTTTCCAGTTCTGTTGCCGCCGGACTTGTGGCCCAAATCATTCCCTGAACACCCAGCCCGGATGAAATCAAATCGCCTAAAATAGATGGAAATGAAGTGTTGGAAGGAAAGTAAGCATAAAAATTGGGCGATTGCCAGTGGGTAATTCCGGGCATGATTTTTTCGTCCAAATCGCGCATCATTTCATCCATTAATTCACCTTGCTGAGGTGGAAATTCTGGCAGCGATTTCTTTATATCACCAGGTTTTACTTTTGAAAGTACAGGGTATTTCTCAATATTTTCGTAATAATCGGCAATCCAGTCGATGATTTTTTTCCCTTCTGTGCGGAACTGTTCCGGGGTCATGTGGTAACTACTCTTTTTCAATTTTGGCGTGTTTAATATTTGACGCTAAAATTATTAAAATCGGACAAAGTATTGAATTTTACTTTTGTAATTTGATCAACTCTTGCCCTCGTTGGCCCAATATATAAATAATCGATAAAGGTTTTTATTTCCTCCTCAATACCCTGGGCAACGATAATTACACTGCCGTCAACCGAGTTTTTAACCCAACCCGTTATTCCCATTTCTGTCGCTTTCTGAACTGCAAAATACCGGTATCCAACGCCCTGTACCCGTCCTTTTACAGTTAATTCGTATTGTACCAACATTGAGTTTCGAGTTTAAAGTTCAGAGTTTAAAGTGTCAATTACTGTTTAATGTAATTTCACTGTAAGGTTTTTAAAACTTCCATCCGATCCGTTCCCAACCCAAAGACCAACTTTCCCTTTTTTGAATGTACTAAGCATCTCAATTTCAAGGGAAGGACTTCATGAGTTTTCAACATAAACCTTAACCGCCGGCCATTTTATTTCAATTCTGGCATGGAAAAATTCGTCGGGCTCTGGAACCGGAGTAACAGTATTTTCAAATTTTCCGGGAAATTCTGAACGTAGCTTTTGCCATGTAAACCGCGGGTGACAAATGTATTGCACCGAAAGCGAGGTTCTTTCGGGGTTTTTGAAATTAAACGGGCGAAAATAAACAGCGTTAAATGTCGAATCGTTCTGAATATGAAAAGCCACGCCAACAAAACTTTGCTGCAAAACGTCTTTCCCTTTCACATCAAATTCAATGGTTCCGTTTTCAAACTCCAAATCCTGAAAAATGGCTATCCCGTCGCCTTGCCTGGCATCAAAATGAATTGTGTTCTGGTTTTCAGCAAAACCGGTTGCAACTGACCGGTTAAATATTTTCCAGGTTTTATTGTTACCAATTTTTGACAGTTCAGGGGTAATTGTCTGAGCAAATAGTGTTACAGTGTAAAATGCAACAACGGTTACCGTGAATAATTTCTTCATGAATTTTTGGTTTTTACTGTTTAAAATGTTCAATAACTTCAGGTTGCACGAGCGCCCAAATGGAGTAAGCGCCAACCGCGGTTCCAATTGGGAAATTTACCAAATCCAAAACCGAAATAATCAGGGTTAAAATCCGGGCCCACTCTTTTTTCCTGAGCAGCCCCACACCGGCAATAATACCGGGGATACTGAGAATAATTATTACAACTAAAATAACTTTGGCGATAATTGTAAAAACAACCTGTGCATCGGCATCGCCGATAAAATCTCCCAAAAAGAAAAACAGGGAATAAATGAGAATACCTATCAGAAGACCTAAAATGCTGAAGCCGATTCTAAGCGCGGCAACAATTTGAATGTGCTTTTCCATGATTTATTTTTTTGTGATTAAAATTACGAAAAACACAGGGAAAAAATGAAGTAAACATTATTTTTTATACCAACTGCAACAAATCGGCGGTAAGCTGGTTTTATTAACAGAAAATCGCTGTA
>JBBIVS010000012.1:0-16514 GCA_037439605.1 Draconibacterium sp.
AAAAAGGCATCCTGAAAAACGACCCTTTCCAGATTTTGGATCAGGAAGGTGTTGGGCAGGTTGTTCGGATCGGTGTAGAAAAAGGCCGCAGCGTTAAACCAAACCTGAAAGTTGGCATTTGCGGTGAACATGGCGGCGAACCTTCGTCGGTTATGTTCTGCGACAGTGTTGGAATGGACTATGTAAGTTGTTCTCCGTACCGTGTGCCAATTGCACGTGTTGCCGCAGCACAGGCGAATTTGAAGTAATAATTTAATTACCAAAATATTAAAGCCGTCTTTCCGGATAAAACCAGAAAGGCGGTTTTTTTGTTTTGCGTATTTCTACGCATGAAAATTCCGTATTTATACGCATTAAGATTGCGTAGAAATACTCTTGATAAGAAGTTCGAATATCTTGATATTTGTGCTAAATGTTTGGGCAAAAATGATTAGTACAACAAAAAAACAACATTCTACTCCAATTAAGAAAGGATATTCTTCTGCACACAGTGAATCTTTTTGCAGAAATCTGAGTTTCCGCGAAGCATTCCCGATTAACAAATTCTCTCCCTCTGGAAATAAAGATTATTAAACAAGGTTCTGATGAATTGCCCATGTAAGGGATTCCGAAAAGGAATTCCTTTTTTTCTTCTATAAGGGGAACAAATTACGCTTTACAGCAAATATTACCAATCCGGCTACATTTTTTGCACCCGACTTTTCAATTAATTTCTGTCTGTAACCTTCAACTGTCCGCACTGACAAGTTAAATTTTTCCGCAATTTCAGCGGCTGTATATTCTTTACAAATTAATTCCAATATCTGAAGTTCCCTTTCATTAAAATCCAGAACTGGCACAGCCTCTGTTTTGTCTTTTTTCACCATGCCTTTTACAACCAATGTCGAGATATTCTCCGAAAAATAATACCCGTTTTCAACCACTCTTAAAATGGCTTTTTCCATTTCATCCGGGTCGGCGTTTTTTAATAAATAACCGTTAACCCCTTCGCTGATTAAATGCAAAATATACTGCTCGTCATCTTCCATGGTGAGAATAATGACTTTAATTTCAGGATACAATTTTCTGATTTGTTTATGGGCTTCCACCCCGTCCATCACGGGCATACTCAGGTCGAGCAAAATTACATCGGGCAATGTTTTTATTTTTGCCAGCAGTTCAAGCAATTCAACTCCGTTTGAAGTTTCCCTGATTTCACCTGTAAAATCGAAATCTTCCAATAGCGCAATTATCCCTTTTCTGAAAAGTTTGTGGTCGTCGGTAATGATTACGTTTAGTTTCTTTTTTTCCATTTGCTATGTTTTGGTATCAAGACAAATAATGGCTGTTGTTCCCTTCCCGGGTTTTGATTTCATTTTAAATCGTGCTCCCATAATCCGGGTGCGGCTTTCAAGGTTTTTTAAGCCGAGGCCAGAATTCATTTTCTCTTCAAGTGTAAAACCCCTTCCGTTATCGGTAACAGAAATCATTAAAAAACCACTCGGAGAAAATCGTGTGTTGATATTAATTACTGAAGCGCCCGAATGTTTGATTGCATTATTGAGGAGTTCCTGCACAGCACGAAAAACCGCCAATTCCTTTTTGCCCTCAAACCGGAACTGTTCGCCATTCTTCCAGCAAACAATTTTGAGCTGATCGGCTTTATTTACCCAGTTGGCAAGTTCTTCCAACGCAAAAAACAAACCCAGTTTTTCAAGCGATGGTGGCAACAACGACCGCGAAATGCGGCGTACCTGTGTAATAACTTCGTCTAAATAAGTTTTGGTGTCTGCGGCCAGTTTTTTTGCCACGGGTTCTTCCGATTTTTTTTCAATACGGCCAACATTCAGTTTTACAACCGAAAGCATCGCCCCAACTTCATCATGCAAATCCTGTGCAATACGTTTACGTTCCTTTTCCTGGGCCATTATTGTATTTTGGATAATTTCTTCCTGCTGGCGGGTACGTGTTTCGTTTAATTCCAACTGCTTTTTAAGCATTTTCTTTTGATAAGTCACAAAAAAGAAAAAAATGGAGAGTGCCAGCAACACCATTCCAAGTGTTCCAATAAAATAAATTGGGATGATACTGTTACTGCCAATTTCGGTCATAGTAAATTACAGGTATTACGTTTTAATCTTTTTCACTTTCCAAAAGCCAATTGTAATTAATAAATAGAATAAAAGATTTATATAAGAAAAAAACTTTACTGTTAACAATGCAAATTCCCTTGAATAGTTATTGGCGTAATTGAGCAATGCGTAAAAAATGAAATTTCCGGTGTAATAAATTAAAACCGCTGAATTAATCCAGATGAGAGGTTCCTTTGAAAGTTTCAATATTTTCGCTTCGGTCATAACCTTGGTAAAGAAAGCGACTGAAAACAGGAAGAGAATCATTGCGCCTATTGAACCGGTTATACTTGGAAATTCATACAAATCCTGAATAAAAAGAACATTTATCAGGCTAAAAACTTCGAATAAGATTATTAAAGTTAAAATATAAACAGGTTTGATAAAATCTTTTAAGATGGCCAGAAAAAAAATTCCCATGATAAAAAATGCCACAGGAAAATAAAAATGACCTATAGGACCGGTATTTTGCATCCAGAAATGCTTGTAAATTCTTGTAAAAATCTCGGTAAATACACCAAACGTTACAAAGAAAAATACAATTTTAATTTCTTTCGGAAAGTATTTGAAATAGATTAATCCAACAATAAAAGCAATAAAATTAGTAAGCGCATTGATTTTTAATATAAACATACAACTAACTGTAACCGGCACTAAGAATTATAAATGCTTCCCTCATCACAAACAGGCGGACATGGAATTCCGTAATCAAATACTTCACCTTCATCGTCGAAAGTCCTGTTTTCCTTTGCTTCTGGCCATATCAGAATATTCATTGTTTTGGTTACGCCAAATTCAATCTGGGCTTCAGTCCTTCCCTGTACATTAAATATTTCGTGAAGTTCGTATTTGGTTAAGAGATAAGCATTCGGGAAAATATATTTCCTGAAAGCGGCTGTTTCCAATTCGGTATCCAGTTCTCCCAAACGCCATTTTCTGTAACTTCTGATACTTTCGATCACCACTTTTGATCTGTCGGAATAATTTTCGTTTTTAACGCCTAATTTATATACCGGGGTTTCGTAATCTACATAAACATCGCCGCTACCCAGAAGAAATGCCGACACGGCATAAGCGCACAAAACATACTTGCCATCTGCCTTTTCAGTTTCAAGGCCAAGATAAATTCGCAAACGGTTCTCGTTTTCGCCTGCCAGTTTTTTATAGGTTTCCTTTTGAAGCAAAATTTGCGGGACACTTAAATTAAAAATGCTTTTTTGCTCTTCATCAAAGTTCCTTCTCCAATATTCAGCTTGCTTTGGCGGTATTTGATCCCGCTTTAAATTTGACCCCATTTTATCTTTTTATTATTGGTGATTATGAAACGATAAAAATAGTTGATTTCTTTGAATTAAAAACAAGTTAAAATACAATTTCAAAAAAGATTTAAATTAAAACCCGAAAATAAAAAAACTGCCCGTAAAAGAGCAGCTTTTAGTAACGTAGAAAATAGTTGTCATTTAAAAATTAAAATCGTTAAACCCTTCACAACGGTATCCCTCATTGTATGCATAGTATCTTTCGGGATAATGTACCAGCATGAAACCAAAATTTGTTCTTTCGAAAAAAAGATTACCTATTCTGAAATACAGATAGCCATTGATATAAACCCTTTCGTAATCATTCGGCAAATACTCGAATGACATACCAAACGGGACATCGACCAAAATATAACCAATTCCGCTGCGATACCTGAAAAAATATCCATCGTAACAATAATACCTTACATGGTTATGAACATAGATTTGCGGCCGGTAAATAAACTTGCGTATTACATGACCATAGTACGGATGGTGATAATAATATTTATGACTGCGGTATGAATATGGATTGTAATATCCGTAATAATTTATCCAGCTATTGTGGTTCCAACGGTAATTCTCCCAATTCCTGTCCCAGTGTTTGTAGCTGTTGTGGTTATAATTAATTGTGGAATTGTTGTTTCCCCTGTTTTCGCCCCTGTAATCAGATGTCCAGTATTTATTATTTCCCTTATAATCTCTCGCTGGTTTATACCTGACATCATCGGTATTCAGATAATACCTTCCAGTTCTGGTTGTTTCCTCAGCCCTGTTTGAAACAAATCGTTCGTTGTTATTGACTTTTTTGGAATCGTTCGAATAACCTGCTGACCGCCTTGATATTTCGGAAGAATTTTCCATTGATTTTTCCGATTTACTATTCCGGTTGTTGGTTTCGTACCTGCCGGAACCAGTGCTGCGAACCCTTTCATTTTTGCTGTTTTGGTTTGCTTTGTTTTCAGAAATGGTACGAACCGGCTTATGATTCGCGTTTCCAAATGAACGCGATAAATTTCGCGCACTTTCATTACTTTTATCGCTTACTGCAGACGAGCCGTACCGCTTAATTTCTTCTGAACTTTTAACAGAACGATGGGCTGCATGAGGCTCTGCTGCAACTTCGCGGAAGGCGCTCTTTTTTTCTATATTTTCTTTGTTGCCTGTACGGGCGTTTTCAACTTTTTCGTTATTTGCGCTGTTCGTTGTTGAACGGCGTTGTGCGTTTACCGGGTTTGTTGCTGTTATAACTGCCGCCAGAGTTATCATCGTTGCCAGCAGCCTGAATTTCATTGTTTTCATGACTTACTTTTTTTAAGATTTATACAATCTTTTTGCTACTCTCTTTTGGCGCCTAATATTTCAGATATCTGAACATTAAAATACAAAGCCTGTGCCAAAACAATACCGGACAGATTCACATTTTGAAAAGCGAACTTTTAACCACTTTTTGTTATTACCTATTTCTGGTTATTTTTGCCCTGTTTTGAAAATTTAAATGGCAAGAATATTATCAATCGATTACGGAAAGAAAAGAGTTGGACTGGCGGTTACCGACACTCAGCAAATTATAGCCAACCGGCTTACAACAATTCCAACACACACAATTTGGGAATTCCTGAAAGATTACTTTAAAAAAGAACCGGTTGAAATGGTTGTTGTTGGCTACCCCAAAAAAATGAACAACCAGGCATCTGAGGCTGTTACTTACATAAACCCGTTTTTAAAGAAATTTCAGATTCAATATCCCGGTATGAAACTTGAAATTATCGATGAAAGATTTACTTCGAAAATGGCATTCCAAACCTTGATTGACGGAGGGTTGAAAAAACAAAAACGACAGGATAAATCGTTGATTGACAGCATAAGTGCAACCATAATTTTACAAAGTTTTCTGGAACAAAAAAGAAACAAACAGAGTTAAGATGAAATACCCGATAACCGTTTACGGAGATCCTATCCTTAGAAAAAGAGCCGAAAAGATTGAAAAGGATAACGAACGATTAAAAGAAATAATAGAAAATATGTGGGAAACCATGTATTACGCTGATGGTGTTGGGCTGGCAGCACCTCAGGCAGGTATGCCTGTTCGGATGTTTGTTATCGATGCATCTTCGGTAGCCGATGAAGAGCCTGAATTAAAAGATTTCAAAAAAGTGTTTATCAATCCTGAGATTATTGAATTAACCGGCGAGAACTGGGTGATGAACGAAGGTTGCTTGAGCTTGCCGGAAATAAGGGAGGATGTTACCAGGCCTGATACAGTAAGGTTAAAATATTTTGATGAAAATTTTGTGGAGCATGACGAGGTTTACAGCGGTTTTGCAGGCCGTGTAATACAGCATGAATACGACCATCTGGAAGGCAAACTTTTCATCGATTATTTATCTCCGTTAAGAAAACGATTGCTTAAAAGCAGGTTAAATGACATTGCCCGTGGCAATATTCAACCCAAATATAAAATTAAAGTTCCTGTAAAATAATTGTAACCCTGTTTCCGGTTTTTCGTTTGTTGTATTATTCAATAAATGAACATAATTGGAAAAAACCTTTCAAAAAATACCTTTCCTGCGTATTGCAATTGCACTTGCAGCAGGAATAATAATTGGCGCTAATTATTCAGTAATTGAAGTATTTAACATCGCTATTCTGACCACTATACTGCTACTTCTCATCTTAATCAACAAAAATTACAAATTTTATTACGCCTCGTATTTTGGCTCTGCAATTCAAATCTTTTTTATTTTTCTGGGAATTCTGGTTACACAACAATACAACGATAAGCCTGAATTTTATGACAATGGCACTTTTATTGCTAAAGTTGTTGAAACTCCCCTGGAAAAACCAAACTCCTGGAAATCAGTTATACAAATTGAAGCTGTTCATTTTACCGATTCAATTAAACCAACTAACGAAATGGCAATTGCCTATTTTGCTAAAAACGAAAAAGTTAACAGTTTAAAGGCGGGCGATATCATTCTTTTCAGCAATATTCCGCAATTGATTACTAACAATAACAATCCGTATGAGTTTGATTACAAAAGATACCTCGAACAAAAAAGAATTTACCGTCAAGTTTATTTGGCAGATGGCAAATGGATAAAAACAAATAAGACCAAATTCTCAATTGTTTGCCAGGCGGAAAGAATCCGTGAAAATCTCCTGAAAATTTATCGCAAACAACCAATCGACGAAACTGAATTTGAAATACTTTCGGCTTTAACCCTGGGGTATAAACGTGAACTTGACCCCGAAACAAAACAAATATTTTCATCATCAGGTGCAATGCATGTTTTGGCTGTATCAGGTTTGCATGTTGGTATAATTTTTCTGGCCTTAACCTTGATGTTTGGTTTTCTGCAAAACAACATCTGGGGCAAAGTATTTTTTGGAGCATTAACAATTACAGTTTTATGGATTTATGCTTTAATCACCGGACTTTCACCATCGGTAACACGTGCATCGGCAATGTTTTCCATTTTTGTAATCGGGCAAAATTTGAACAGAAAACCCAATATTTACAACTCGCTTGCAGCTTCTGCATTCTTTCTGCTTTTATTCAATCCTAACAATTTGTTCGACGCCGGGTTTCAACTTTCGTATTCGGCAATATTTGGAATTGTGTTTCTTCAACCCAAATTCGAAAAATTATTAACCGTAAGAAACAGGTTTTTCAAATATGTATGGCAATTAATCACAGTTTCATTAGCGGCGCAAATTGCTACATTCCCAATTACCACTTACTATTTCGGGCAGTTTCCAACATTTTTCTGGTTAACAAATACTTTTGTAATCCCGGCTGTAATGTTTCTCGTACCGTTTGGAATACTGCTTCTTTTTATTTCCAAAATTCATTTTTTGGCCAACATTTTGGCTGTTGTGTTAAATTATACCATCAAAATCATTTACAATCTGCTTTCAACCATCGAACAACTGCCTTATTCGGTTTTAAACATTTCTGTTAACACGGTTCAGTTTATTTTCATTGTCACCATCGTTTGTGCAGTTTTTATTTTTATTTCGAATTATAAAATTTTTTATCTGCAAACAGCCCTGTTTTTAGCGTTTTTTCTTTCCATCTCGGTTTTATTGTCCGAAATAAATCAATTGAAAAATAAGGAATTAATTGTATATAACACTCCAAAAAACCCATCTATTCATCTCATTCACGGAAAGAAAAACTATATAATTTCAAATGAAAAAATAAATGAAGATGAAATGCACTTTTTTCCAGGGATTACTACGGTGCGAAAGTTAGGATTGAATCATCCTGTTTTTTTAATTGCATCGGACAATTTTACCGATGGGGAAATTTTTCTGAAAAATGGCTATGTATTTTTCGAAGGTAAAACAATTGCACTTCGCAAAACGCCAGACGTCGCAAATGAAAACAGTTTACCGGATTTTATAATAAATCCAACAGACACAAAAAAATATCAGTATTTTGAAAACAATAAAACTGCAATAATTTCGAACAAAAGATTTATTAACAAAAACAGGGTTGAAACCGGAAAAGTTCATTTTACAAATTTGAACGGGTCATTCAGAAAAAAATGGTAACTTTAAAAGTTAATTCAATATTTAATTCGGTCAGATTAAATAATTTAATATTGAAAATTCAGAAGTTAATACTTTATTTTGCCGTGTAATTTAAATAGGTAATTCAATGAAAATAGTAATTGCAGGAGCGGGAGAAGTTGGAACACATTTAGCCAAGATGTTAACTGATGAATCACACGACATTACATTACTTGATGATTCTCCGGAAAAGTTATCAAAAATAAGTTCACAACTGGATTTGCTTACAGTTACAGGTTCGGCACATTCGTTTGAGGATTTAAAAAAAACCGGACTTTCAAAAGCCGACCTTTTTATTGCTGTTACACCTTTTGAAGAACGAAACGTATTTGCATGTTCAATGGCGTCATATCTCGGTGTGGGCCGCACCATTGCCCGAATTAACAACTCAGAATATTTAAGGGAAAATTACAAGGCTAAATTAAAAAACATGGGTATCCACGAATTGATTTACCCTGAAAGCCTTGCCGCCAAGGAAATTGTTGCTTCTGTTAAACAAACTGTGACCCGCCAGTTAATCGAATTTTCCAATGGAAAGCTTATTCTGATGGGGATAAAAGTTCGCGAAAATGCGGTTATTATAAATAAAAGCCTGCAAGAATTAAAACTTGAAAATCAAAATATCTCCGTGGTTGCAATTAATCGCGACAATGTAACAATTATTCCAAAAGGTCATGATGTTATAAAAGATGGAGATATCGTGTTTTTTGTTACTACCCAAATTGAACAACAGCATGTTTTCGACCTCACGGGTAAAAAAGTATTTGGTGTTCGAAATATAATGTTCCTCGGGGGGAGCAGGATTGCACAGAAGGCAGTTGAGAAACTGGGTGATCAGTATCGCATTAAAATAATTGAATTTAATCGCGAAAAATGCGAGAAAATTGCTGATAAATTCAGTAAGGCACTTGTAATAAATGGCGATGGAAGAGATATAAAACTGCTGAAAGATGAAGGAATTGAAAAGATGGATGCTTTTGTAGCAACTACCGGAAATTCTGAAACAAATATTCTTATGTGTCATTTGGCAAAATCTTTTGGAGTGCGCCGCACTGTGGCCGAAGTTGA
Source organism: Draconibacterium sp. (assembly GCA_037439605.1). Classification (GTDB taxonomy): domain Bacteria; phylum Bacteroidota; class Bacteroidia; order Bacteroidales; family Prolixibacteraceae; genus Draconibacterium. The sequence goes on from JBBIVS010000012.1 coordinate 9,056, forward strand.
AAACCTTTCATTTATGGGCCTTGCAGAGAAAATGGACATTGGAAGTGTTATTAACAAAAAGTTAAACGCGGCAAGTTACATTTATAAGTTTACACTCAATGCAGCCATCTCAAAAGTTAAATGTTTAACCGCTTCCGATGCAGAGGTTTTTGAGTTTATTGCAAAACCCGGTGCGAAAATAACTGATAAACCCCTTAAAAATATGGACTTTCCCGAAGAAGCAACCATTGGCGGATATATCAGGGGTGACAACGGTTACATTGCCAATGGCGATACAGTTATACATGAAGGCGATAAGGTAGTTGTATTTACTTTACCTGCAGGAATTAAAAAGCTGGAAAAATTCTTCAAATAAAACTACTTTTATCCGGAAAATGAACATCAGGATAATTATTCGGGTAATCGGGCTGCTTATGTTTGTAGAGGGAGTTGCAATGCTTCTGGCATTGGTTGTTTCTGCCATTTATAATGAAAGCGATTTAAAAGGTTTTGCACTTTCTGCGGGGTTGAACTTGTTTGTTGGGGCTGTTATAATTTGGTTCACCAGAAATGCAAGTAAGGATATTGGAAAACGCGAAGGTTTTATAATTGTATCGCTTGTTTGGATTGTTTTTTCGCTTCTGGGCAGTTTGCCTTACATTTTCACGGGTTCTATACCCAATTATACCGATGCATTTTTCGAAACAATGTCGGGTTTTACAACCACTGGCTCTTCTGTGTTGAATGATTTGGAATCGATGTCGCATGGCATTTTATTCTGGCGCAGTCTTACCCAATGGCTTGGAGGAATGGGAATGATTGTGCTGTCGCTGGCAATTTTGCCCATTTTTGGTATTGGTGGCATGCAGCTTTACATTGCAGAAGTACCCGGGCCCACTCCCGACAAAATCAGTCCGCGAATCAGACAGACAGCCGCAAGATTATGGGTAATCTACCTGATTTTCACTATTGCCCAGGTACTGCTTCTTTGGTTGGGACAAATGCCGCTGTTCGATTCAATTTGTCACGCATTTACCACGATGGCAACCGGAGGATTTTCCACCAAACAGGCAAGTATTGCACACTGGCCTTCAGTATACATTCAATACATTTTCATTCTTTTCATGTTTATTGCGGGTACAAATTTCACATTATCTTACTTTGCGATTCGCGGAAAATTCTCGCATCTGATTAAAGATGAAGAATTTAAATTTTACGGTTTAATCGTTTCACTCTTTACAATAATTATTTTCACCGGTTTATTCATTTCATCTGAAACAGGTATTGAAAAAGTATTCAGGGATGCATTGTTTCAGGTGGTTTCAATTATTACAACAACAGGTTACGCCACAACCGATTATTTACTTTGGAAACCTGTTTTGGTTGCACTTATTTTCGCAGCTTTCTTTACTGGTGGTTCCGCAGGTTCAACAGGCGGAGGCATAAAAATAATGAGGATTGTATTGTTATTGAAAAACGGTTATTATGAGTTGAAACGAATGTTACACCCAAATGCTGTAATTCCACTGAAATTTAACAATCATAGTGTGGACTCGAAAATTGTCACCAATGTACTTGCCTTTTTTGTAATTTACTTTATGATATTTGGTGTCAGCACCATTATTTTCATGCTTTTTGAACCCGATTTGGAAACATCAATGGGTGCAGTGGCAACCTCATTAGGAAATATTGGCCCCGGGCTGGGTTCGGTTGGGCCCGCTGAAACATTTGCCCACATTCATCCGGCCGGAAAATGGTTTCTGTCTTTTCTGATGTTGCTGGGCAGGCTCGAGTTGTTCACAATACTTGTGCTTTTCAGCCCATCATTCTGGAAACAATAAAAAATTATGATATTCTGACATTCCAATATTCTAATATTCGAGCAGTCCTTTTCCTTCCCTTACTATAACAATTTCTTCTCCGGTGCAGTCAACAACAGTTGATGGAATAAATTCGCCGTAACCCCCGTCAACCACTATGTCGGCAATTTCCTCGTACTTCTCATGAATAAGTTCAGGGTCGGTTGAATATTCCAGTATTTCATCTTCATCGTGAATGGATGTTGAAAGAATCGGGTTGCCCAGTTCCCTAACAATTTCGCGAATAATGTTATTGTCGGGAACGCGAATGCCCACCGTTTTTTTTCCTTTAAAATATTTTGGAACATTGTTGTTTGCCTCAAGAATAAAAGTGAACGGCCCCGGAAGGTTTTTTTTCATCAACTTAAAAACCGAATTAGAAATTGGCTTTGTAAAATCTGAAATATGACTTAAATCGCTGCAAATAAATGAGAAGTTGTTTTTCTCGACCTTCACATTTTTTATCCGGGCTACTTTTTCAACAGCCTTCGCATTGGTAATATCGCACCCTAACCCATAAATCGTGTCAGTGGGGTAAACAATCAATCCCCCTTTACGCAAAACGTCAACTATTCTGAGTATTTCGCGCTGATTTGGATTTTCGTTAAACAATTTTACCAACATTATATTACTAATTTTGCACGGTAAAAATAGTCTTACTTTTAATGAGTTCAAAGGTATTATGAAGATAATTACAACCAACGATGGTTCGAACACACTTTACCTCTCACAAATGAACGAACAATATCATTCGCTGAACGGGGCGATTACCGAATCAGAATATGTATTTATCGGCAAGGGATACAATTTTCGCAAAAGCCAAAATCCCGTTGTTTTTGAAGTTGGTTTTGGTACCGGTTTAAATTGTATGTTAACAGCTTTGCAGGCAGAACATGATAAAAGGCCGACAACTTATTTCGCAATCGAAAAATTTCCGCTTGAAAAAGCCATTACCAATCAACTTAATTTTGGCACATTTGGCACACTGATTTCTGGCAATGCCGGGTCACTTTTCGATAAAATTCATGATTGCCCATGGAATGATACTATTTGCATTTCAGAATATTTTAACCTGCATAAAATCGAAGGAGATTTAACTGATATTAATTTAATACAATTTGGAAAATGCGATATCATATATTTCGATGCCTTTGGGCCTGATAAACAACCTGAAATGTGGACGCCCGAAATTTTCAGGAAAATTTACAGTATCACCTCGCCTGGCGGATTGATTGTGACTTACAGCGCAAAAGGCGAAGTTCGGAGACAACTGGCAGCCACCGGATTTGAAATGGAGCGGCTTCCCGGGCCTCCCGGTAAAAAACAAATGCTGCGCGGAATAAAAATTTCACCAAAAATTTAATTGCCAAAAAATTACATTATATTCGCACGCTTTAAAACAAAAAGTATTGATGGCAGAAAAAAAATTGTACGGCGAGCTCGAAAATTTTAGTTATGCACTGGGAATGAGCATAGCCGGAAACCTGATTCAAACCGGGGTAAAAACGGTAAATCCGGATATTTTTTTAACTGGTTTTAAAGATGTTTTTAAAGGTGAAAAAACCCTCCTTCACCCCGAAGATGCAAATGATATTCTCGAAGAATTTATTTCAAAAATAAATCAGGATAAAGGCGCTGGTAACCTTGAGGAAGGATTGAAATTTTTAGCCGAAAACCGGAAAAGACCCGGCGTTGTTGAGTTGCCAAGTGGCCTGCAGTACATGGTATTAAAAGAAGGCGACGGAAAAATCCCAACTTCAGGCGATAAGGTACAGTGCCATTATCACGGTACTTTGATTGACGGAACAGTTTTCGACAGTTCGGTGCAACGCGGCCAGCCGGCTACATTCCCGGTAAACGGCGTTATTAAGGGGTGGGTTGAGGCGCTGCAGTTAATGTCAACGGGTTCAAAATGGCGGCTTTTTATTCCTGCTGAACTCGCTTATGGCCGAAATGGTGCCGGAGGAGTTATTGGACCTCATTCAACTCTTATTTTCGATGTGGAATTATTAAAAACTATTTAAATATTTAAAAAGATGAAGAACAGTATTATTTATGTGCTGGCTATCGTAATGGCGCTCAGCGCATCGTGTCAGCAAGGTGGCAAAGCACTAAAACTCGAATCGAATGTTGATTCGGTAGGATATGCAATTGGCGTACTTATCGGTTCGCAAAATGTGAAACAACTTGAATCTGCGCCAGATGGCGCTTCGATTAATAAAGAAGCACTTTCTGCTGGTTTCCGCGCCAAATTAATGGGAGAAGAAGCAGTAATAACTGAAGAACAGGCACAGGCAATGGTTCAGAAGTTTTTTGAAAGCGCCGGTCAGAGAGAAGCACAAAAAAACCTTGAAGAAGGAAATGCTTTCCTCGAAAAAAACAAAGCCCGCGAAGGTGTTATAACTACCGAAAGTGGTTTGCAGTATGAAATTTTAACTGCCGGAACCGGACCGATTCCAACAGCAAACGATCAGGTAAGAGTTCATTATCACGGAACTTTAATCAATGGTAAAGTATTCGACAGTTCGGTTGATCGCGGTGAACCCGTGGTTTTCGGCGTTAACCAGGTTATACCAGGCTGGACAGAAGCTTTGCAATTAATGCCGGTTGGTTCGAAATGGAAAATCTACCTTCCATCAAACATTGCTTATGGCGAACAAAGTGCCGGCGGAGACATTGGCCCGAATACAGCTCTCATTTTCGAAGTTGAATTACTCGAAATTGTTAAACCTGACGCAGCAAAATAACCGTTGATAATTTTATCAATAAAAACCCTTTGTAAATTAAGTTTGCAAAGGGTTTCTTTTTTACTTTTAACCACAATAAAAAAACTTAATTTAATCAAATCAAAAATAATGGCATTAAGTGTAAAAGGAAGAGTAAGCCAGATACTAAAACCCGAAACCGGAATAAGTAAAGGTGGAAAAGAATGGAATAAACGCGAATTTGTTATCGATACCGAAGAACAGTTCTCACGAAAAGTGTGTTTTACGCTGTTTGGCGATAAAACCCCGTTAATTGATGGTTTGTCTGTGGGCGAATTGGTTGAGGTTTCGTTCAATCTCGAATCGCGCGAGTACAACGGTAAATGGTTTCACAACATCAACGCGTGGAAAATAGACAAACCAGCGACCGGTAATTTACCCGATGTTCCGCCTGAATACAGCATTAACGACATTCCGCCTGAACCTGATGAGGACACGGCATCAGATTTACCGTTTTAACTTTCCCTTGTAAATACAGGGTTCCCCGGTTTCGATAAACGCGAATTAAAACTGTAGCCCTCTGAATTGAAAGCCAGCAAATCTAAGGGTACGGTAATATTATTCTCAAGAATGAAACGCGACATTAATCCGCGCGCACGTTTGGCAAAAAACGAGATCATTTTGTAACTCCCGTTTTTTAGGTCCTTAAAATCGGGTGTTACAATTTCAGCTTTGAGCTTCTTCCTGTCAATACTTTTAAAATATTCTTTTGAGGAAAGGTTTATTAAAACCCCGCTACCCGATTCTGTAATTGCTTCATTGATTTTTTTCGTAATTACGGGGTTCCAGAATTCATATAAATCTTTTGATTTGAAGTATTTCAGTTTTGTTCCCATTTCAAGTCGATATGGCTGAATAAGATCGAGCGGTTTTAAAACTCCGTACAATCCTGATAAAATGCGTAATCTGGCTTGCGAAAACAGGAGTATTTCTTCTGAAAGCGTTTCTGCATCCAATCCCTGGTAAACATCGCCATTAAAAGCCAAAATAGCCTGTTTTGCATTTTCGGGTGTAAAAGGAATTTGCCATTCCTGGTAACGCTTAAAATTCAAATCACCCAAATCGGCTGAAATTCCCATTAATGCTGATAGTTGCTTTGGGCTCATATTTTTCAGGCGGCCAACCAGTTTTGCCGATTCATTAATTAACTCCGGTATAGTATAATTTTTAATTGTCGAAGGAGTCTCAAAATTGAGAGATTTTGCCGGCGAAATTACAATTAGCATTTTAAAATTATGAAAATTTTACTTTGAGTTTTTCTGTTGTTTTTCCGTTTAACCTGAATTATTCACAAACAAAAAAAAATTGTTCATTTTGTTTTCTGCGAACAAAAGTAATAACCTTTTGCATTGATTAACAATTGCACCACTGCTTTGTTCGGCCAATACATGGACAATGTTTGTGCATTTTTTCAAAAACCGGATTATCAGGATGACAAATTCTGATTATTGTAACTTATTTCTTTTCGAAAATTTTTTGATTTCCTTTTGAAAACTGAACATTATACTGTTGAATTTGTCTAATTTCGATAAAACAGAAAAACGAAAGAACTGTTGTTAAAAAACAATAATCATGGCAATATCAATATTAATCATAGCAGCCGGTTTTGTATTACTGATAAAAGGCGCCGACTGGCTGGTTACCGGTGCTTCGGCGCTGGCAAAAAAACACAATGTTTCCGATTTGGTAATTGGTTTAACCATTGTTTCTTTTGGTACTTCGGCACCCGAACTTGTTGTAAATACAATGGCTTCCATCGATGGCTACTCCGACATCGTGTTTGGTAATATTCTCGGAAGCAATATTGTAAACCTGTTCCTGATTCTTGGACTTTCGGCTATTATTCATCCAATTACAGTTCACTCCAACACGGCATGGAAGGAAATACCGGTTTCTGTGCTTGCAGTTGTAGTATTATATGTTTTGTCGAACGGATTTATCATGACTGGAACCAATGTTCTTTCGAGAATAGATGGGGTTATTTTGCTTGCATTTTTTGCCGGGTTCCTTTACTATATTTATATACAGATGAAAACCGACCGCATCGACACCGGAATTGATATTCAGAAAGAAATGTCGAACCTGAAAATCTGGATGTTGATAATTACTGGTTTGGCAGGATTGGTTTTAGGCGGAAAACTGGTGGTTGACAACGCCATTAAAATTGCCACTTTATTGGGGGTAAGTGAAAAAATAATCGGGCTTACCATTGTTGCCGTTGGCACTTCGCTGCCCGAGCTGATGACTTCTGTTGTTGCAGCGCTCAAAAAGAACAGTGATATTGCAATTGGAAATGTGATTGGTTCGAATATTTTCAATATTTTCCTGATACTTTCGGTTAGCTCGCTCATAAACCCGGTTAAGTTTAATCCCGCTTTTAATACCGAAATGTATTTGCTCGCGGGAGGAACTTTGGTTTTGTTTATTGCCATGTTTACCGGTGGCCGTAAAAAACTAGATCGATGGGAAGGGGCGGTTTTGCTCGGTATTTACCTGATTTACACCGCATGGCTTATTTCGAAGGAGATTTAACCTGAAAAATTCACAGAATTTTACACACGTAATGTTGACGATTGAAAATCAGTTTGAAAAGATTAATATTTGAAAATAATAAGATTTTCAATGTCAAGATTACAACTTTTTACAGTATCAAATTTCAATATTTTTTACTTAATTTATTTTTGTTTTATCCGACAGGAGTTTTTGAATGAGTTTCTTTTATAATTTTGTTAAAAATTACTGAAAAATGAAGATAGAAGTCGATCGTCCGGATAATGATGAATTAAAGGAAATGGGAGTTGAAACATGGCCTGTTTGGGAACATGGCGAAGAAAAATTTGAATGGTTCTACGATAA
>JBBIVS010000013.1:0-15732 GCA_037439605.1 Draconibacterium sp.
AATAAAAACACAACTGTCGCCCCTGTTTTTTATAATCCAAAAGAATTACTTACAAACGGTGAATTCGACAAAAATCTGAATCCATGGAGTTTTTATGTTTATAACAATCAAACCATCAGTTACAATGCCAAAGTAGTTGACAGTATATTTGTTATTGATGTTACAAAAACAACTGGTACCGACTGGCATCTTGGGTTTCAGGAAAACGGACTGGCATTGAAAAAAGCGGATTACAAATTAACATTCGATGCCTGGGCTGAACAATCAAAGCAACTTTTAATCACGGTCTCGAAAAACTACTCCGACTGGAGCGCCTGGATTACAAAGTACCAGATGATTTCCACAGCCCGCAAAAAATATGAAATCACGCTGAACATGCCGGTAAACGATGAAAATGTAAGGCTCTACTTCGGCATAGGCAGGTTTTCGGGCAAATTTTACATCGACAATATCAGCCTTACCCAAATTGAACCTGTTACTGCAAATAACGAAATCAGTTTGAACGAAAATGCATTTAACATTTACCCAAACCCGGCAAATAACAATTTCAGGGTAAGAATTTCGAAATTCCTGAATCCTGGTGAAAAAAATCTTGAAATACTGACGCTTGAAGGAAAAATAATATATCAAACCAGGTTAACAAATCCTGAATCAGAAATAAATACGGGTCAAATCAAACCGGGAATGTATATAATCAGGATTGAATCAGGAAGCCGGAGTTTTACACAGAAATTAGTTGTTAATTAACCTTATTTTCAATTACATAAAACCGAATTATTTTGCTGAAAAATCTTTAATGGTCTTAGCATATTTCAGATTTTCAGGAAAAAGATTCTTTAGGATTTTTACCTGTTCATTTTTTATGAATAGATTTGAAGCAAATGAAACTTGTATAATATGAAAACAATATTTTCTTCTTTTCTGACAATCCTTTTGATTGTTTTTGTTTCTTCTGTTACATGGGCCGATGTAAAACTTCCCCGTATTTTCGGTTCCGGTTTGGGGTTGGGCCGATAAAGGCGAACAAGTTATCGTTAGTTTTAACAATAAAATTGTTCGCACAAAAGCAGGGGCCGATGGCAAATGGACGGTAAAACTTCCTGTTCAGCAATATGGCGGGCCGCATACGCTCACAGTAAAAGGAAAAAATACTGTTACATTTGAAAACGTTATGGTTGGCGAGGTATGGGTTTGCTCGGGACAGTCGAATATGGAATGGCCTGTCATCAGAAGTAACCGAAAATGAAATTGTAGCAGCCAACTTTCCTAAAATGCGTCTTTTTACAGTTCCAAAAGCAGTTGCGCAATTTCCGCAGGATGATATTTCTTCAGGAGAATGGGTTGAATGTTCACCTGAAACGGTAGCTGGTTTTTCGGCAGTGGGTTATTTTTTCGGAAGGGATATTTTTAATAACCTGAATGTACCGATAGGATTGATACACACGTCGTGGGGAGGAACCGTCGCAGAAACCTGGTCGAGCGCCGAAACTATCTCGAAAGATCCTGATTTGAAAGGCAAACTGGCCGAATTGCAACAATTGGATTTGAATAAATTCCGTGAAGAAAAAATAGCTCAGATTAAAAAATTACTGGGTGGCGAAATTCCCGAAAAAGATATGGGAATGGAAAATGGTGAGCCTGTTTGGTCGGCCCTCAATTACGACGACGGAAACTGGAAAACACTTAAAGCCCCAATGTACTGGGAGCAACAGGGATATATGGATATTGACGGAATTGGCTGGTACCGTAAAGAAATTGAATTAAATGAACAACAAACAAATGCCAATGCAATTTTGCATTTGGGAAAAGTGGATGATTCGGATATTACGTTTATGAATGGTATTCCGATTGGAAAAACAGAAGGGTTGTACGACAAAGACCGTGTTTATACCATTCCGAAAGAACTTTTAAGGCCTGGAAAAAATATGATTGTGGTACGTGTTGATGATACCGGCGGAAATGGCGGAATCTGGGGCGATCCTGAAAACCAGTTTTTGGCAATTGGCCGCGAAAAAGTGGACATTTCCGGCGACTGGAAATTTAAAATTTCAAAAGCAACTGTCGGGTCGGTGAATATTGGGCCTAACTCCTACCCAACCCTGCTTTTTAATGGGATGATCAATCCGATTTTACCGTATAGAATTAAAGGCGCCATCTGGTACCAGGGCGAATCGAATGCCGGGCGGGCCAAACAATACCAACGCATTTTCCCCGATATGATAAAAGACTGGCGCAAGCACTGGAAACAGGGCGATTTTCCGTTTTTGTTTGTTTCGCTGGCCAATTTTAACCCGCCGGTTGAAATACCCGGCGAAAGCGACTGGGCCGAATTGCGCGAATCGCAAACCAAAACACTTTCGCTGCCTAACACCGGAATGGCGCTTGCAATCGATATTGGCGAGGCAAACGACATTCATCCGAAAAACAAACAGGATGTTGGCAAACGGCTTGCCTTAAACGCATTGAAAGTGGCTTACAATAAAGATATTGTTTATTCGGGGCCAATGTACAAATCGGTTGAATTCAAGGATGGAAAAGCGTTTATCACCTTTGCTGAAACCGGCTCAGGATTAACTGTAAAAGACAAATACGGTTATTTAAAAGGGTTTACAATTGCCGGCGCCGATAAAAAATTCCAGTGGGCAAAAGCTGAAATCATAGATGACAAAACGGTTGTTCTCTATTCTGAAAACATAAAAGACCCGAAATCGGTGCGTTACGGATGGGCAAATAATCCGGATGATGTTAATTTATACAATATCGAAGGCTTGCCCGCAAACCCGTTCAGGACTGACAACTGGCCCGGGATAACTAAATAAAGAAAAATATCATGAAATTCGGATACTTCGACGACACCAACCGCGAATACGTAATTACCAATCCGCAAACTCCGTGGCCGTGGATTAATTATCTGGGAACAGAAGATTTCTTTTCGCTGATTTCGAATACAGCTGGTGGATACTCTTTTTATAAAGACGCCAAATTCCGCCGCATTACACGTTACCGTTACAACAATGTGCCGATGGACAGTGGTGGCCGTTACTTTTATATCAAAGAAGGCGAAACTGTATGGTCGCCCAGTTGGAAACCTGTCAAAACACCGCTCGACAGTTACGAATGCAGGCAAGGCATGAATTACACAAAAATTAAGGGAGTGAAAAATGGTCTTTCTGCCGAAGTTTTGTTTTTCGTTCCGTTAAAAACACACGCCGAGGTTCAGAAATTAACTTTGACAAATCATTCAGGCAAAACAAAAAAAATAAAACTGTTTTCATTTATCGAATGGGCACTTTGGAATGCAGCCACCGACATGGAAAACTTTCAGCGCAATTTTTCCACAGGCGAAGTTGAAATTGAAGGTTCGGTGATTTACCATAAAACCGAATACAAGGAACGCCGCGATCATTACGCGTACTATTCTGTAAATGTGCCAATTAACGGATATGATACCGACCGCGAATTGTTTTTTGGCCTGTATAACGGATTTGATGAACCCCAGGTAGTTGAAGAAGGCAAGTCGCGAATGAGTGAAGCGCATGGTTGGTCGCCAATTGCGTCGCACTATCTGGAACTGGAATTAGAGCCGGGCGAAGTAAAAGATTTTGTTTTTGTGCTTGGTTATGTCGAAAACAAAGAGGATGAAAAATGGGAAGCGAAAAATATCATAAACAAAACAAAAGCAAAAGCCACCATTGCAAAATTCGATACAGCAACAAAAGTTGAGGCTGCCTGGACTGAGTTAAAAGAGTATTGGGACAATCTGCTAACTATTTACTCAGTCGATTCAGGCGATGAAAAACTGGATCGTATGGTTAACATCTGGAACCAATTCCAGTGTATGATTACGTTTAATTTTTCGCGTTCAGCCTCGTTTTTCGAAAGCGGAATCGGGCGTGGAATGGGTTTCCGCGACTCAAACCAGGATTTGCTCGGTTTTGTGCACCAGATTCCTGAAAGGGCCAGGGAAAGAATTATCGACATTGCATCAACCCAATTCCCCGACGGTGGCTGCTACCACCAGTACCAACCCCTGACAAAGCGCGGAAACAACGACATTGGCGGCGGTTTTAACGACGACCCGCTGTGGCTGATTGCCGGAACAGTTGCTTACATCAAGGAAACTGGCGATTTTAGCATTCTTGATGAAATGGTTCCGTTCGACAACGACTGGAGTGTTGCCCAAACACTGTTCGAACACCTGAAAGTTTCATTTGACCATGTAATCAACAACCTCGGTCCGCACAACCTCCCATTAATTGGCCGTGCCGACTTGAACGACTGTCTCAACCTGAACTGTTTTTCAAACGACCCTAATGAGTCGTTTCAAACCACCGAAAACAAAACTGAAGGCTCAAAAGCTGAATCGTTGATGATTGCCGGGCTGTTCGTGTTTTACGGACGTGAATACATCGAATTGTGTAAAGTTCTGGGTAAAATCGATGAAGCCGGAAGAGCACAGAAACACGTTGATTTAATGACTGATGCAGTTAAAAAACACGGTTGGGATGGCGAATGGTTTTTGCGTGCTTATGATTATTTTGGTAATAAAATCGGTTCGAAAGAAAACGAGGAAGGAAAGATTTTTATTGAATCGAACGGCTGGTGCGGAATGGCAGGAATCGGAAAGGAAGAAGGAATGGTTGAAAAAGCGATGGACTCGGTTAAAAAATACCTCGATTGCGAACATGGAATTGTTTTGAATAATCCGGCATTTACAAAATATTATATCGAATATGGCGAAATATCGAGTTATCCGGCCGGGTACAAAGAAAACGCAGGTATTTTTTGCCACAACAATCCGTGGATAATGATTGCCGAAACCGAAATTGGCCGCGGTGAAATGGCCTGGGATTATTACCGGAAGATTTGTCCTTCGTACCTCGAAGAAATCAGCGATTTACACAAAACTGAGCCTTATGTTTATTCACAAATGATTGCCGGAAAAGACGCTTACAAACCTGGCGAGGCAAAAAACTCGTGGCTAACCGGAACAGCAGCCTGGAACTTTTTCGCAATCACGCAGTATATCCTGGGAATTCAGCCTGCATACGATGGACTGGTTGTAAATCCATGCATTCCAAAAGATTGGGATGGGTTTAAAATTACCCGCAAATTCAGGGGAACTACATATCATATCGAAGTTCAGAATCCAAATCATGTTTCAAAAGGGGTAAAAGAACTTTGGATTGACGACGAAAAAACAGATAGAAATAAAATACCGGTTTCGGGCAAAAAAACCTGCCGAGTTAAAGTGGTGATGGGTTAAGTACTGCGGCTTTCCGGGTTTGCGGTTTTCCCAAACCGCAGAAAAAGAGTGAGCTTCTCCGGGACTGCGGCTTTCCTAAGCCGCAGAACTCTTTGTCCGGGTTAGGAAACCCGGACTCCCGGGACACCGGGTATCCAAACCCGGTGAGTTCAATCACGGACTTTGGAAAGCCCGTGTCCCTCGCCAATCGTGCCAGTCTGCAACAAATCCGGCCGATAACGGATTTTGAATCACGTAGTTGAAAACATTCACAAAATGCCTGTCGTTACGGATAGTAGTTTCAAAACTTTCTTCTTCCCATAGATGTCCTGAACGATTCTCATTTTTATTTATCCGGCGGGCGGTAAAAAGTTTTACCGAATGAAGGATGTCCTGCAGGTAAACTGGTTTTGAGGATTGCGGGTTCCCAACCCGCAGGTTAAAACTGTCGGACTTGGGAAAGTCCGACTCCCGGGACTGCGGTTGGGACTGCGACTTACCCAAGTCGCAGATTTCAATGTTCGAGTTGAAAACACCGGACTCCAGGGACTGTGGCTTTCCAAGCTGCATTTCAGAAGTGTCCGGGTTTGGAAACCCGGACTCCCAAGGAAAGCCGGACTCCCGCTGCTGTTCCTCTTCAAAAACCGTCAACACCCAATGCACATGGTTTGGCATGATACATCAGGCATGCGAAGTCAATCTTTTTCCTTCCCAAAACTGAAGGGCTTCTTCAATAATTAGCCTGTTTTCTTCTTTTGCGAGGTTAATTCCGGGCAAAGCCGATTTGTTCAGAAACTTATCGTATGCCAGCCGGTATTTTCTCAGGGCAGTTTGGTATTCCTTTTTTGCTTCGGCAAGGGACTGCGGCTTTCCCAAGCCGCAGAGTTCAGTCACGGACTTTGGAAAGTCCGTGTCCTTTGTGTCCGGCTTGGGAAAGCCGGACTCCCCTGGCTCCCAGGACTCCTGCGCCAATAACTGGTAGCGGGTGCGGGCGGTTTCGAGCGTTGTAGTGTATTTTATCATCGCACCTTTGGGCATGGCGCCTTTTAGCGTAAAAGTAACCGAGTACCACTGCCCGGGTTGCTGGAAGTGTGGCAGTTTGCGGCGGTAGTGTTCTTTTTTTGGTTGCATGGGTAAGTGTTTTTTCAAAGGTAGAAAATTTATCCGGGTTGGGAAACCCGGATTCCCGGGACTGCGGTTTTCCCAAACCGCAGAAGAGAAAAGCCCGGGTTGGGAAATCCGGGCTCCCGATACCGGCTCTCAAAGCCGGAATCCAATCAATAAAAAATCCACTATTCCACAATTTATTTAACATTCGGATGTTTTTTATAAAATCCAGTTTGTTAGTTTTGTGCAATCAATGAAAATCAAATATTTAATAACTTTTATCACACTTGTGTTGTACCTGGGCACTTTCGGGCAAAGTAACAATGCCACGCTGAAAGGTATTATCACCGACCAAAACGGCAAGCCGCTCGATATGGTAAACATTGCTTTAAAAGACTATGCACTGGGAACAAGTTCGAAGCGTGATGGCACTTTTTTATTGCGTATCCCGGCACAAAAAAGTGTTGTCGTGGTTTTCTCTTCGCTGGGATATGCACAGGTAACCGACACCATTTTTGCCAAAGCCGAGGAAAATATTGCCCTTAAAATCATCATGCCCGAGTCGAACCGGGAACTGGCAGAAATTACAATTTCAAAAAACCGAAAGGAAAGTGGAAATATTACACCTATCGACTCCAAATTGGTTGATCAAATCATGGGTTCATCAACCGGTGCAGTTGAATCACTGATTAAAACTCTTCCCGGGGTTTCGTCGAATAATGAACTCAGTTCTCAATATACTGTGCGCGGTGGCAATTTCGATGAAAACATGGTTTACATCAACGATATTGAGGTGTACAGGCCAATGCTGGTAAGGTCGGGGCAGCAGGAGGGAATGAGCATTATTAACAGTGATTTGGTTTCAACCATCGAGTTTTCTGCCGGTGGATTCGATGCAAAATACGATGATAAAATGTCGTCGGTGCTCGATATCAAATACCGCAAACCCAGCGAATTCAGTGGTTCTGCAACGGCAAGCCTCCTTGGCGCTTCGGCACATTTCGAAGATGTAGCCTTGAAAGGAAAACTGGCACACATTTCGGGTATTCGCTACAAAACCAGCAAATATTTATTGGGAAGTTTAGACGAACAAGGGGAATACGACCCCGAATTTCTTGATTTTCAAACTTACATTACGTGGTCGTTTAATGACAAATTCGACCTGTCGTTTTTAGGAAATATAGCTCAAAACCAGTACAAATTTATTCCTGAAACACGCGAAACTACATTTGGCACCTGGGATGCTCCGTTAAACACAAAAATTTATTTTGATGGTCAGGAACTGGATGATTTTCAAACTTATCTGGGTGCGCTATCGGCAAACTATCATCCAAATAACGATTTAAACCTGAAATTTATCGTCTCGGCGTATTATGCCACCGAGAGGGTTACTTATGATATTCTGGGTGATTATTACCTGAATATGCTTGAACGCGATATGTCTTCTGAAGAGTATGGCGACAGCGTTTTGAACCTGGGAACAGGTTCGTTCATCAACCATGCCCGCAACTATTTAAATTCAACAGTGTATAATTTTGCGCATCGCGGGGCCTACAACTCCGAAAACCACCTGGTAAACTGGGGAGTGAAGTTTCAGCACGAAGCCATTGACAATAAGATTAACGAATGGATATTTCGCGATTCGACGGGTTATTCAATTCCTTACTCTGATACCCAGGTTTTATTGTATTACACACTTAACAGTAAAAATTCGATAAATTCGAACCGTATTACAGGATTTATACAGGACACATGGAGCGTACCGATTAGCAAGGGTGATTTTTACATCAACGGCGGCGTACGATTTAATTACTGGGATTTCAACAACGAATTACTTATCAGCCCACGTGCCACGCTAAACTATTACCCCGATTGGAAAAACAAAATTTCTTTCCGGCTTTCGGCCGGAATGTATTATCAGTCGCCGTTTTTTAAGGAGCTTCTTTTTACCGATGGAACAATTAATTACAATACCCGTGCGCAGCGTTCGTACCAGGTTGTAGCCGGTTCCGATTTGATTTTTTCGGCATGGGACCGTCCATTCCGTTTTACATCGGAGGCCTATTATAAATACATGAACCGGTTGATTCCATACGAGGTTGATAATGTAAGAATTCAATATCTGCCCGAACAGGAAGCGATTGGCTATGCAACAGGAGTTGATATGAAAATTAACGGCGAATTTGTCAGTGGCGTTCAGTCGTGGGCAAGTTTGTCGTTTATGTCAACAAAGGAAGATATTTTTATGGACGGTCATGGTTACATTCCGCGCCCGTCAGACCAGTGGATGAATTTCAGCTTGTTTTTTCAGGACTATCTGCCGGGAAATCCCACATACAGAATGCAGCTTTCCGGATTTTACGGAACAGGTTTGCCAACGGGCCCCCCTGATGGCGAGCGTTACGAGGATGTTTTCAGAATGCCTGCTTACAGACGTATCGATTTGGGTTTCTCAAAGGTTTTCATCAGCCCGGCAAAACCGGTAAATCGTGGTTTTTTCAGCAATTTATCCGATTTGTGGATTAGTCTTGAGGTATTTAACCTGCTCGATATCAATAATACCATTTCTTATTACTGGGTTTCGAGTATCTACGGCGACCAGTTTGCCGTGCCCAATTATCTCACCGGACGGAAAATCAATTTAAAACTGACAGTGAAATTTTAAAAAACGATAACAATTAAAGACAGTTATTCCAAAAACTTCTTCCTTAACGCTTCCACCTGTTCATTATTAATGGGAATATGTTGTCCAAGCGAAGCTCCCATTGTAAGCGATTTGGCGCTGAATTCGGCTACTTCCAAACGGTCGAAAGTGCCCAGCAGTTTATCGCCTGTAACAAGCACTGCATCGTTGTTGATGATGATTGCAGGTGTATTTTTTGAAAGCATTTTCAGGATGGTTTCCTCGCCGGCAAACTGCGAACCAAAGGGCACGTTTGGCATATCCTGCAAGAAAATCCAGCTTTCAGGAATGGTGCGGACATCCAGTTTTTTACCCGTAACCCCGTATGCCATCAAATAAGGCGATTGTGTAAAAATGATGGAATTTACATTTGGAAACCGCTTGTAAATTTCCTGGTGCAGCCATGTTGAACGACTGGGAATTTTGCCCGGTTCGCGTTTGCCATCCTTTACCTGAACAATATCTTCGTTTTGAATATCCCAGCGCGCAACTTTGGGTGGTGTTATCAGGAAGTCGTTGCCACGCCAGCGCACCGATACTGTTCCGTATGAGCTAATCATCAAACCCTGGGAACAGGCACGATGGACTATACGTTTTATTTCCTCTCGTATAGCCCTTTCATCCGAAGGATATTCAACACTTTCCTGCTCAGGCAGTAAATGCGGAATCTGGTCTTCAAAATCTTCAATTTGCTGGTCGGTAAGGTAATTTGGCGTTCCGATGGTGCTGCCGTTGATGATGGTTCGGGCGCAAAATTCGAATGTTTCGAACCGCTGAAAAGCATCACCCAAATCTGTCCCGCCAACCACGGTACCGTGATTTTCCATGATTACCGCGTTAAACCCTTTTTCAAACTCGCTGGCAATTACTTTTCCAAGTTCCTCGCTGCCGGGTAATTCGTAAGGCGCATAACCGATGGGGCCACAAACATATTTCGCCTGGGGAATAACATTCGTGTTGGGAATCTGGCGCACAATGCTAAACGAAACCAGCGCGGGCGGATGCGCATGAACCACTGCTTTCAAGTCGGGCCGTGATTTATAAATGGCAATATGAAACGGGTATTCTGAGGAAGGTTTGTGGCGGCCTTCAATAGTCCCGTCTTTTCGCACACAAACTATGTCAGATGGGCGCAGCGAGCCTTTGTCGATGGCCGACGGTGTAACCCAAACATCGCCGTTTTCGTCGATAACCGAAATATTTCCACCTGATGTTGTAGTTAAACCACTGCGGTAAACCTTATCGATTATCATTGTAATCTGGTCGCGGGGGTGCATTAGTTTGGTATCCAGCTTTCTCATTTTATGAGTAATTTTTTATAACAAAAACCTGACCTCAGATAACTCTTTTCCAATCTGCTGAACCTCGCGCAAAATGCGGGTAGTTTGTTTTGAAGATGGTTTTTTTATACCCGAAATATATTGCGAAAGAAGACTTTGATTCATTCCAATTCTCTTTGACAAGGCTTTGGCGTTGATAACTTTATAAAACGAAAAGAAACTTTCCATGTCATAAACAAGTTCAAATTCATCAAAAGAATATTGGAACTTTTTATCTTCAACAGCAAGATTTACAGCGTCCACAATCATAACTTTTAATTCATCAAAATAATCTCCGCTTGTAGCAATAAATGTATCACCAATTTTTGCAGTTGCTCCATATCCTTTTTCTTCTTTGATAATATTAACAACAACTTTTGGCTTCTTCGCTGATTTCATCGCTTTCCAGTTTTAATATTTGCCTCTTTTAAAAAAGCATTCACAATACCTTTCGAAACTTCTTTACTGCTATGATAAGGTACAACCAATTGTCTGTCTTTCACAGGATGTTTCATCATAACATGACTTCCTGTTTGTCGTATTTCATACCATCCATCTGCTTTTAACAACTTAAACAACTCGTTGGCTTTCACTTGGCGAAGGTAATAAATATATTACTTTTAATTTTACTTTTCAAGAGACAAATTGAAGTATTTTTGTAAGTTTTTAATGTTCACAAAACTCACCGTTTTGCCAACACCTCTTTTTCATATTGCTGAATTTCAGCTATATACTCCTCTCCTACCGGAACATTCTGCTGAAGACAATAATAATCCCACACAGCGCCGAATAATTTTGTTTTTAGCTCTTCGAGTAATGCCAGCCTTTCAAAATTCTGCCCGGCTTCCTCATATTTCAATAAGGTTGAGGTGGGTTCGAGCATGGCAATCATAAACGCTTTTTGCGCTGCACGCGTTCCAATTACATACGCACCGAAAAAGTCGAGACCAACTTTTACCCGGCTGAGGAAATTATTACGCACAATCTCAGAAGCTATGAGTTGAACATCCTCATTGAGTGTTACAACATGGTCTGAATCCCAGCGGATTGGACGGGTTACGTGCAACAACACCTCATCGGCCCATTGCAGGCACGACGAAATTTTGTCGCCTACCTGTTCAGTAGGGTGAAAATGGCCGTTATCGAGGCAAATCAGTTTGTTGTTTTTGATGGCATAACCCAGGTAAAAATCGTGCGAACCAACCGTCATCGATTCGGCGCCAATACCAAAAAGCTTGCTTTCAACAGCATCTTTCATGTACTCTTTTGGATAATCAACTGCCATGGCTTCATCCAGCGAGTTTTTCAGCAAAATGCGGTATCCGTTCCGGTCGATGGGTGTATCTTTCGAACCATCCGGAATCCAAGTATTGTGCACACAGGGCGAGCCAAGTTGTTTGCCAATTTCAGCAGAAATTGCCCGGCAGCGTTTTACATGTTCCACCCAGAATTTGCGGTTTTCCAAGTTTTTTGATGAAAGTGTGAAACCATCAGCAGCACGGGGATGTGAAAAGCAACTGGCATTAAAATCCATCCCGATTCCCTGTGTTTTGCACCAGTCAATCCAGCTTTGAAAATGCTTTACCTCAATCTGGTCGCGATCTACAAATTCACCCTGAAAATCGCCATAAATGGCATGAAGATTTAATCTTTGCTTTCCGGGTAAAAGTGAGAGTACTTTTTCGAGGTCGGCCCTCACCTGGGCAATTGTATGCGCTTTGCCGGGATAATTTCCGGTAGCCTGGATTCCACCGCCCGAAAGCGTTGCATCGGGAGTTTCAAATCCTCCAACATCATCGGTTTGCCAGCAGTGGAGAGAGATTACGACTTCATTCATCCGTTCCAAAACTGAATCTGTATTTACACCTAATTCGGCATATTGTTCTTTGGCCAGTTCGTAGGCTTTTTCAATTCTTTGTTTGTTCATGTTTCAAAATTTTGTTTTATTATTTTTTGCCCGATGATGTTTGCCTTTAATCAAAATGATTATCAGTTTTTCAACAAGGTTTTATTATTCTGCCACAAAGACTCCAAGGCACAAAGTTTCACTAAGTTTTCGTTTATACATTTTGTGTTTCTTAGAGTCTTAGTGCCTTTGTGGCAAACATTCAGCATATTAATTGGCAACTGAATAATTAAATGTGTAATCTCCCGAGCCAAGTTTTAAGGTAACCGCCTTTCCTGATTGTTGAGCGTTTTTGTTTTTATCATCTTTTAAAGAAACTGTATTTACCGTCACTTTATCGAGTGAAGCAGAAGGCAAAGTAACTGTTGCTATTGTGTTAGCAGGCACTTTTACTTCATAAACCATGTTGTCATTTTCAATTTTCCAGGCCGATTTAATTTCTCCGTAAATAGATTTGTACGCAGCCGCGGCATTGTTTAATCCGCCGCCGGGATGCGGGGCGAGGAAGAAATGTTTGTAACCCGGATTTTCCTCGTCGATTTTAATTCCTGCTACATGCGTGTAAAGCCACTCGCCTATTGCCCCGTATGCGTAAT
Source organism: Draconibacterium sp. (assembly GCA_037439605.1). GTDB lineage: Bacteria > Bacteroidota > Bacteroidia > Bacteroidales > Prolixibacteraceae > Draconibacterium. The sequence continues at coordinate 12,857 of JBBIVS010000013.1, forward strand.
GGTTAAAACTGTTCATTCCCACATCCTGGAAAGTGCCATCTGGTTTTTGCCCATCCCAACGTTCCCAGATGGTAGTGGCTCCTTGCGTAACGGGATAAAGCCAGCCCGGATAATCTTTGCGGTTCAGCAACATAAAAGCAAGGTCATCATGCCCGGTTGCCGATAATGTTTTGCAAAGCAGCGGAGTTCCCACAAAACCGGTTGTCAGATGTTTGAATTTGTTCACATCTTCTGCCAGGTAACCAGCAGCTTTTGGTTCGAGGTTTTCAGGCAGTAAATCAAAGGCAATAGCCAATAAATAAGCGGTTTGCGTGTGCGAAACCAAACGTCCCGATGGGGCAACGAATTCGTTTACAAAGGCTTTTTTGATTTTTTCCGAAAGTTCGGCATATTTTGCAGCGTCGTCATTTTTATCGATGATTTTGGCAATTTTCGCCAGCAATCCGCTTGAATATGAATAATATGCAGTTGCAATTAAATCTTTTTCGGTGGTTGCACCGGTATAATCAGACCGGGTTGATGCAAAAGCCAGCCAGTCGCCAAAATGAGCATCCCCTGTCCACAAATGGTCTTCTCCTGCCCTGCCCCTCATATACTCAACCCAGGCCTTCATGCTGGGGTACTGAACTTCCAGAATCCTTTTGTCGCCATACGTTAGATACGTTGTCCACGGCACAATCAGAGCAACATCGGCCCAGGCTGTTGAACCACCGCCACCTTTCAGCACATCCGGGATTACATGCGGAACTTTGCCATCGGGCAACTGGTCGGCAGCAACATCTTTCATCCATTTGGTGTAAAATCCGGCTGTATTGAAATTAAAAGAAGCTGTTGGGGCAAAAACCTGAGCATCACCAGTCCAGCCCATTCTTTCATCGCGTTGCGGACAATCGGTTGGCACATCGAGGAAATTACCTTTTTGACCCCATTGTATGTTGTGCTGAAGTTGGTTAATCAACGGCTCGGAACAAGAAAATGTTCCGGAAGGTTCCATTGCCGAATGAATTACAATGCCCGTAACATTTTCAATTTTTGGCGTACCCGGAAAATCAATCAACTGCACAAACCGGAAACCGTGAAAAGTAAACATGGGTTCATAAATTTCCTCGCTGTCACCTTTTAAGGTGTAAGTATTTGTAACCTTTGCAGCACGCAGGTTGGCTGTATAAAAATTACCTTCCTTATCCAGTACCTCTGCAAATTTCATGGTAACTGTTGCGCCTTTTTTACCACTTACTTTTAACCGGATCCAGCCAACCATGTTTTGCCCCATGTCGAGGACTGTTTCCCCTTTTGGTGTTGTAAATATTTTGACAGGCTTTATTTCTTCGATTGCTTTTACCGGAGGGCCTTGCGGCGCAATTAAATGTGCCTTTGAATAATTGTGAATTGCTGTTTTTCCCCACTTGTTATCGTCGAAACCCGCTGTGTTCCAACCCGGCATTTCCAACCTTGCATCGTACGTTTCGCCATTGTAAATATCTGATGACTGAACTGGCCCGGTGGTTGCTTTCCAGCTTGCATCCGTTCCAATAGTTTCGCTTGTTCCATCGGTGTAAACGATATGAAGTTGTGCAATTAAAGCGAGTTTTTCGCCGTAATAATTTCGTTGATTTTGCCAGCCGATGTTACCCCTGTACCAACCATCGCCCAACGTTGCGCCAATCGCATTTTTTTGTTGAAACTTTGATGTAACATCGTAGGTTTGGTACTGAACGCGTTTGTTGTAACTTGTCCAGCCGGGTGTAAACAATTCGTCCCCAACTTTTTTCCCATTGAGGTACAATTCATATAAACCAAGGGCTGAAACATAAACCCTGGCCGATTTAACCTTCTTTGAAGTTGAAAACTCTTTTCGCAGATAATGGGCGGGTTTTGAACCATCAAAAACTTTTTCGTTTTCCATGGTAATCCACTCGGCTGTCCACAATTCAGGATTTGTAATTCCCATTTCCCAAAAGGCTGGTTCGCTCCATTTGGTCGCATTGTCCTCATTATCCCAAACGCGAACCTGCCAGTAAACACGCTGCATCGGTTTCAGTTCCGGGCCGGCATACTCAACATTTACCGACTTTTCGCTGATAATTTTGTCCGAATTCCAGACTACTTTTCCTTTTGGTGACTGATCTGTTACTTTAATTTCATAAGCCGTTTGCATTACATTTTGCTTATTGGAAACGATTTTCCAACTCAGCCGCGGTTTCTGCACATCAATGCCGATTGGATTGGTATGATATTCACAAACCAGTTCATTTACAATTGTTTGTGCAACTGTTGTAATATAAAAACTACTGATTAACATTGTGATGGCGAATAATTTCACCCAGATTTTTTTTAGTTTCATGATTTACTATTCTTAGTTGATATTGATTTTATTTAAATTCCTTATAATAATATTATTAATTCGTTTTAATCACCACTACATTAACAATAATAAATGGCAACATTCACCAATAAGGGAATAAGGTTTGTATAAGCTTGTTATCATTTCTACTAAGGTGGGGAAACAAAATAAGGTTAAAAAACAGAAAAACCTTATATTCAATCCGTTAACCTTAGTAGAATATTAAGCAAAATTACTATAACCTTATTACCTTATTTCTAATTAATATTAATTTTTCATACCTTATTCCATGTAAAAAACTTCTTCAAGCGGCGCCGTTACCGGCGAATTATCAGGATTGCATTTCATAATATCGCTCATAAATTTCCACCATTTCTGAACTATTTCGGTTTTACCCAAATCCTGTGAGCCGCCTTGGCCGCTCACTTTCTGAAAGGCAAACAGCGTGTTTGTTTCTTCATCAAAAAAAATGGAATACTCGCTGATTCCCGCATCTTTCAGGAGCTTTTTCAATTCAGGCCAGATTTCATCG
>JBBIVS010000014.1:0-15700 GCA_037439605.1 Draconibacterium sp.
GCCAGTTTGCGGTTAACCGATGCCAGGCTGAAATAGCGCCCTATGGCGTTGTACGTGTTGTAAACTACTCCCGTAAAACGATTTGAAGAATTGAGGTACCTGGCTTTCTGGTAATTATTGAAATTAAAAATGAGTATAAACGAAAATACTTCTAATAATAAAAAAAGAAGGAAAGCATAATTTTTTAGTAAATACCGGAGCAGGCTTCTCATTGTTTACAAGAGAAAAATTCCTGATCAGTTACTTGATCAGGAATGAGAAATTATCAACGTTTTTAAGTGCAATACCGGTTCCGCGAACTACCGCCCTTAAAGGATCTTCGGCAATATGGAACGTAATTCCGATTTTGTCGGTCAATCGTTTGTCCAATCCTTTTAAAAGGGCGCCACCACCAGCCAGCCATATTCCTTTAACAACAATATCGGCATAAAGTTCGGGCGGGGTCTGTTCCAACGCACTTAATACTGCAGTTTCAATTTTTGAAATCGACTTTTCCAGACAGTGAGCAATTTCCTGGTACGATACCGGCACCTCGATTGGTAAAGCGGTCATTTGGTTTGGTCCCTGCACAACGTAATCGGGCGGTGGATCTTTTAACTGCGACAAGGCAGAACCAACATGTATTTTTATCTCCTCGGCTGTACGTTCACCAATTTTAATGTTGTGCTGATGGCGCATGTACTCCATTATATCGGCGGTTAAATCATCGCCGGCAATGCGGATTGATTTGTTGGTAACAATGCCACCCAGCGAAATAACTGCTATTTCGGTTGTACCCCCACCAATGTCAACCACCATGTTTCCTTCAGGCGCTTCTACATCGAGACCAATTCCAATGGCCGCGGCAAGCGGTTCATAAATCATGTAAACCTCCCTGCCTCCGGCATGTTCTGAAGAGTCGCGAACCGCGCGGATTTCAACTTCAGTACTTCCTGACGGAATGCAAATCACCATTTTTAATGCAGGCGAAAATAACCGTGGCTTGGGATTAATCATTTTTATCATCCCCCTGATCATTTGTTCTGCTGCATTAAAATCGGCAATCACACCATCGCGCAACGGCCTGATTGTTTTTAAATTTGCATGTGTCTTCCCCTGCATTTGCCTGGCCTTTTCGCCAATCGCCACCATTTTTTCGGTTTTTAAATCAATGGCTACAATCGATGGTTCGTCAACCACTATTTTATCATTGTGAATGATAATCGTGTTTGCCGTTCCAAGGTCAATAGCAATCTCCTGCGTTAAAAATGAAAATAGTCCCATCTGTATTCTAATTATCTGATCTATAAAAAGATGTCCAATTTTAATGTTTAAAGTGTCTTCTCCCAGTAAATGCCATTGCAATACCAAATTCATTGCAGGCTTCAATTACTTCGTTATCGCGGATACTTCCCCCCGGTTCAACAATGTATTTCACACCGTATTCATTGGCAGCTTCAATGCTGTCGCGAAACGGGAAAAATGCGTCGGAAATTAACACCGAATTTTCAATTTCCAACCCTTTTTTCGAATTAAAACGGGGCATTGTTAAATGGCGTAAACTATCAAGCCGGTTGGGTTGCCCCATTCCTGCCCCGGTTAACCAAAACGAACCGTTTGCATTTTCGGTTACTACTGCAATTGCATTGCTTTTTAAATGCTTACATGCAGTAATCCCAAATTTTGCCAAATTGATTTTTGAGGTATCAAAAGCTTTTTTCGTAACTGTTTCAAATTGCTGATCCAATCCTTCGTCTTCGTCCTGCACCAACATTCCACCGCTGATTGAACGATATAATTTTTCGCCGGCAATTTCACTTTTTACCAGCGTTTCCAGTAATCGAAGGTTTTTCTTTGAGGCAAAAACTTCCAGCGCTTCACCAGTAAATTCGGGTGCAATTACTATTTCAACAAATTTATTCCCAAACCACTCAGCAACTTCTTTGGTTACCGTATCGGTAAAGCAAATAATGCTGCCGAAAGCGCTGATTGGGTCTCCTTCCCAGGCTAGTTCCAATGCCTCGAAAATATTTCCGGTAACTGCAAGGCCACACGGATTGAGATGTTTGATTACCGAAACAGCAACTTTGTTTTCAATATGATTAACCGAATGATATGCATCGCTGGCCGATTTCCAAGCAGCATCGGCATCGAGCATGTTGTTGTACGAAAGCGCCTTGCCTTGAATTACCCTTGCATTGGCAAGTGAAACCTCTTGTGGTGAATTTTTAAATTTGAAGAATGTTGCTTTCTGGTGCGGATTTTCGCCATAACGCAGAACAGAACCGTTATTCAAGCTAATTCTTTCGGTGCTTTCGTCTGTTCCGCCGTTGAAGTAGTTGAAAATTGCAGTATCGTAATGAGATGAAACAGCAAACGCCCTTCCGGCAAACCATTTTCTTTCGCTTAACGAAAACTCGCCATTTTTCTCATTCAAATGATTTAGCAACGGAACATACTCTTTTTGCGAAGGCACAATTACCACATCTTTAAAATTCTTGGCTGCAGCACGAATTAACGAAATTCCTCCAATGTCAATCTTTTCAATAATTTCCTGCTCTTCAGCACCCGATGCAACTGTCTCTTCAAAGGGATAAAGATCGACAATTACCAAATCAATTTCAGGAATTTCGTACTCGGTTAACTGGCTGACATCACCCTGATTTTCACGACGTGATAAAATACCCCCGAAAATTTTCGGGTGCAATGTTTTTACCCGGCCACCCAAAATAGACGGATATCCGGTTAAACTCTCCACCGATGTAACTTTAACACCCAGCGATTCAATAAAAGTTTTGGTTCCGCCGGTACTTAAAATTTTAACATTCAGATCGTTCAGTTTATGAATGATCCTGTCGAGGTTTTCTTTGTGATACACCGAAACCAATGCAGTCTTAATTTTTTTTGTATCAGCCATTTATTCCATTTTCGAATTTAGTTTGCAAAGATAAAAAAATCAAGCTCAAAATAATGATAAAAAAATACGGTTTCAAATAAATAAAAACGAATTAATAAAACATTGATTTTGGCAAAACAACGGTGTAATCATTTCACAAAACCAACACTAATAAAGGTGTAAATATCAGAACAAAATAATTTTAAACGATTTTTAAACAAGTTTGTTAATTTTACACAAAATACTGTTTTTCAAAAATGCTTCTTATCAGACTAATACTCGAGAGTTTTTCATTTGCTTTTAACTCGCTTAAAGTAAATAAATTACGGACATTTCTGTCGCTGCTTGGCATCACCATTGGAATTTTTGCCATCATTTCGGTTTTTACTGTAATCGATTCGCTCGAAAGGTATATCAGAAACAGTCTCGAAGGATTAGGGAACAATATGGTATATATTACAAAATGGCCTTGGATGCCGCCTGAAGGTGAAAGCGAATATCCGTGGTGGAGATATTTAAACAGACCTTCTCCTGAATTTGAAGAAGCTGAAGAAATATTGAAAAGAGCGAAAACGGTTGAAAATGCTGCATTCCTTTTTGGTTTTTCGAGAACTGCTCAGGCAGGAAGTGATAAAATGGACAATGTGACTGTAATGGCAACCACATATGGACTGTTGGATGTTTGGAATTTAAAGGTGGAAAGGGGAAGGTATTTTACAGAAAACGAAATTCGCTCGGGAGCGCCCGTTACAGTGATAGGGGTTGAAATTGCAGAAAAACTTTTTCCGGGCATGGATCCGTTAAACAGGACAGTAAAAATTCAGGGGGCAAAATTTTCGATTATCGGTGTTTATGAGCGAAAAGGGCAGGATATGTTTGGAACATCGATGGACAAATACATCCATATCTCCGCAATTCGGTCATTTAACATGGTTGATGTGAGAAACCGCGACCGTGGCCAGAACATTTGCGTAAAAGCAAAACCAAATGTTGACAACGACCGGTTTATTGCTGAAATTGAAGGAGTTATGCGAACCCTGCGCAAACTGAAACCCATGGAAGAAAACGATTTTGCCCTGAACGAGGTGAGCTTGGTTTCCAACAGTTTCGACCAGTTTTTTGTGGTTTTTAACATGGCAGGATGGATTATTGGTGGATTTTCGATTCTTGTAGGTGGTTTTGGTATTGCCAATATCATGTTTGTTTCGGTTAAGGAACGCACAAAAATCATAGGCATTCAGAAATCTTTGGGGGCAAAACGTTATTTTATTTTACTCCAGTTTATTTTCGAAGCAATTGTGCTTTCGATTATTGGAGGAGTTTTCGGGTTAATCCTGATTTTCATGGGAACTATTGTTGTGAGGTATGTAAGCGATTTCGAAATTGTACTCACTTTGGCAAATATTATTACAGGACTGATGATTTCGAGTGTTATCGGTTTTATTGCCGGTTTTATGCCTGCACGTTCGGCCGCAAGGCTTGATCCGGTTGTTGCTATTAATTCAATTTAAGATTTTATACTATTCCAAAAAACATCCTTGCAATTAACAAGTAAATTGAAAGTCCAAGGATATCGTTACTTGTTGTAATAAACGGACCGGTTGCCAATGCCGGATCAATTTTCAGCCTGTTCAGCAAAAGCGGAATTACAGTACCAAAAATTGATGCAAAAATAATTACAATGAACAGCGAAATTGAGACAGTGAAAGTCAGTCTCATATTTCCGGAACTAAAATAATTGTAAGTAAAAATCAAAACGGCAAATATTGAAGCAGTTGCCATTGCAACCATCAGCTCTTTAAACAACCGTTTCCCGATTGAATCAAATTCTTTTACCCCACTTGCAATACTTTGCACAACAATGGCCGACGATTGAACGCCAACATTCCCTGCTGTTGCTGCAATCAACGGTATAAAAAATGCAAGTTCGGTGGCATGGCTCAATTGGGTTTCGTGCGAACCCAAAACCAGGGATCCAAGTATTCCGCCAAACAAACCAATCAGCAACCATGGAAGCCTTGCCCTCATGAGCGTTAAAACCCTATCGCCTGGCTCTACATCGCCGGTTAACCCCGAGACCATCTGGTAATCTTTTTCAGCCTCTTCGCGAATAAAATCAATTACGTCATCGAAAGTAATCCGGCCTTTCAAACGGCCAATATCATCAACAACGGGTATGGCAACCAGATTGTACTTGTCCATTATTTCGGCTACCTCTTCCTGGCGTGTATCGGTAGTTACCATTTTTATGTCGTCGGTGAATATATTTTTAATAACCGTGTTTGTATTATTGAGAATCAGTTTTTTAAGCGAAAGCACACCTTTTAATTTATCCTGGTCGTCGATTACATATACATAATAAATTTCGTCAACATCTTCGGCCTGTTTACTTATTTCCCTCAGGCAATGCGCCACAGTCCAGTTTTCATTAACGGTTACCAGCTCTTTGGCCATAATACCGCCGGCAGTATCTTCTTCGTATTCCAAAAGATCCACAATATCGCCTGCCTGCTCAAAGTCTTCAATTTCGTTTAAAACCTCAATTTTCAATTCTTCGTCAAGGTCGGCAACCACATCGGCAGCATCGTCAGAATCCATGAATTCGATTAATTTGCCGGCAATAAATTCGGGAGGCAACTCCTTTAAAAGTCTTTTCCGGTCGTTTTCCGGAATTTCGACCAATACATCGGAAGCCCGTTCCCCATCGAGCAACATAATGATAAACCTGGCCTGATCAATGTTTAAATCCTCCATCATCTCGGCAATATCGGACGGGTGCAGATGTTCCATTAAAGCTTCAACCTCTTTTTTGTTTTTGTCCTCAATCAGTTTTTTGAGTTGATCTGCATACTCCCTTGTAATCTCAAACTGCATAATTCAATCTGTTTTTCTGAGGTTTTCAATCAAAGTTGTTAATTCGATAAAATCGTTAACCGAAAGTTGTTCAGGTCTTTTCTCTGCGTATTTGCCGGGCAGGTTTTCACAAATCTCCTTTAATGAATTCCGGATCATTTTCCGCCGCTGATTAAAGGCAGTTTTAACCACTTCAACAAACAACTTTTCGCTACATGGCAATTCATTAACACCATTGCGCTTAAGCCTGATTACCGCGGATTTAACCTTTGGCGGTGGTAAAAAAACATGTTCCGAAACGGTAAATAAATATTCGATATGATAAAAAGCCTGCAAAATTACACTCAGTATTCCGTAGGTTTTGTTTCCGTGTTTCGCTGCAACCCGCTCCGCTACTTCTTTTTGGATCATTCCAACAACTTCAGGAATCCGGTTTCTGAATTCGAGCAGCTTAAAAAAGATTTGCGATGAAATATTATAAGGAAAATTGCCAATGACACTGAAATTGCCTTCGAATTTTTCAGTAATATCCGATCTCAAAAAATCTTCACACCAAATATGCTTTAACTGTGGATAGTTTTGCTGAAGCCATGCAACCGAATCCCTGTCGATTTCAATAACATGAAGATTAATTTCGGTTCGGTTGAGTAAATATTGGGTAAGCACTCCCATTCCGGGGCCAATTTCCAGTATATCGGCAGTATTGGAACCCAGGCTGTCAACAATTTTCCGGGCAATATTCTGATCGGTTAAAAAATGCTGACCAAGATTTTTTTTTGGTTTTACAAAATTCATCACTCTCCGCCCCGTCCATTTCTGCTTAATCCTGAATTGCCTTTTAATGAAATTAATAAAACAAATTTATACTTTTGCTCACTGCAAAACTGCTGTACACAACTTTTAATTTCGCGTTTCGAAAGTAGCAATAATTTAGAGATTGGAAATTGAAGTTAACAAAATACAGCCTTAAAACTGAAATAGCTTGAAAAAAACTATAGTTAAAATTCTGAAATTTCTTGTATTCTTTTCCTTGGGGATATTTATTTTCTGGCTTATTTACAAAGATCAGGATATTGAACGGATAAAGTCGGTACTGAAAAATGAAGTCAATTACTTCTGGGTGGTCATTTCACTTGTAATCGGGTTGGTAAGCCACATCAGCCGTACTTTGCGCTGGGGCCTTATGATAGAACCGATTGGGCACAAACCACGCTTCGGCAATACTTTTATGGCCGTAATGATTGGATACCTGATGAACATGGCATTTCCGCGGATGGGCGAAATTTCGAGATGTGGCGTGATTGCGAGGTATGAAAAAATATCGTTTACCAAATTGTTTGGAACTGTTGTTGCCGAGCGGCTGATTGATGTAATTTCGTTATTGTTACTGTTGCTAATTGTTATTTTATCACAGTTCGGGCAGATGCTTAGTTTTCTGAAACGCAACCCCGAAATAGAAGAAAAACTTACGCATGTTTTTACTTCGCCGTTGCTGATTGGTGCAGCCATATTGTTGATTATTGTGGCTTATTTACTCCGAAATTCATTTAAGCAAACCACAATATTTAAAAAGGTCATGTCAATCCTGCACAATTTTAAGGAAGGATTTATCTCAATCCGCTCAATAAAACGAAAAGCCTGGTTCTGGTTTCATTCGGTATTTATCTGGTTTTGTTATTACCTGATGCTTTATTCCATATTCTTTGCTTTCGATTTTACCAGCGTTTTAAGCCCAATAGCAGGACTTACAACTTTTGTATTTGCCAGTTTTGGAATGGTAGCGCCGGTTCAGGGAGGAATCGGGGCATGGCATTTTATGGCCATCGAAGGATTAAGATTATATGGCGTGGCTTACGAAAACGGTGTTATTTTTGCTTTTGTAGCGCATACTTCGATGACGGTAATGATTATTGCAATCGGACTAATCTCTATGTTGATTCTGCCATTTATGAACCGTCGGGATGATGTTGAAACAACATGAACACGGAACTTTTTATTTCGAACAGGTTATTTTTTGATAAATCGAACCAGCAATTCTTATCGAAAAAGATAATTCGGATTGCCCTTTTCGGGATTGCACTTGGTTTGGCAGTAATGATTGTGTCGGTTGCGGTAATCATCGGTTTTAAAACTGAAATCAGGAATAAGGTTATCGGGTTTGGTTCGCACATTCAAATTATCAATTACGACTCGCGAAACTCATACGAAATACCCCCAATTTCGCAAAACCAACCTTTCCTCGTCAAATTAAAAACCATGAAAGATATTGAATCTATTCAGGTTTTTGCAACAAAACCCGGGATGATAAAAACCGATGAATCTATACAGGGCATTGTTTTTAAGGGAGTTGAACCTGGATACAACTGGTCGTTTTTCCAAAAAAATCTTGTTGCAGGTCAGCTCCCCCCGCTTAACGATACAAGCCGGGTAAACGAAATTTTACTTTCTGAAAATATTTCGCGGCTATTAAAATTAAAAACCGGCGATTTGGCAGTGCTGTATTTTGTTAACGAAAGCGAAGTTACACCGCGAATGTTACAACTAAAAGTTTGCGGAATTTACCGCACCAGCCTCGAAGAGTTTGACAACCTGTTTATAATCGGCGATATTAAGCAGGTGCAACGTTTAAACGACTGGGGAAGCGATGAAATCAGCGGTTTTGAGGTGCTTGTTTCCGACTTTAAAAAAATTGATTTAATTGAAAGGGAAGTAAGAAACCTGGTAGTGGATTACAGTAGCGAAAACAGCGCCATTCTTCGCACCGAAAGCATAACAAGGCAGTACCCGCAAATATTCGACTGGCTTTCAATTCTTGACATGAATGTTTGGGTAATTCTTTTTCTGATGGTAATGGTGGCCGGATTTAATATGATTTCGGCTTTGCTGGTGTTAATACTTGAACACAGCAGAATGATTGGCGTTTTAAAAGCGTTGGGCAGTCCCAACCGGAACATCAGAAAAGTGTTTTTGTATCTCTCTGTTTTTCTAACCAGTCGCGTAATGTTGTGGGGAAATGCAATTGGAATTGCACTTATTCTGATTCAAAAACTGTTTCATATCATAAAATTAAACCCGGCAACTTACTATGTCGATGTCGTTCCCGTGAATTTAAATATCCTGCATATTTTACTGTTAAACGTTGGTTGTATTACAGTTACAAGCTTAATGCTGGTAATTCCAAGTTACCTCGTTAGTAAAATTTCGCCCGATAAATCAATCCGGTTTGATTAATATCAATAAAAAATATCCACAGGTTTCATTATAATTTCTACATTTACCGCTCAAAATTTAGAGAAAATGTTTTTTGTTGGTGTAACCGGGCAGCTAATAACCCTTATTCTTACGGTATGTTTACCGTTTGTGTTTTTGGTTTCGTCGCAACCCAAAACAACTTTGTTACAGAAGAAATTAAATTTTGAAAATCAAATACCACATCGCGAAGTTTCCAATGATGAAATCGACTGTGTAAGTTTCGATTTTATTGCTGCTAATAATGTCCAGCATATAAATATTGAGGTCAGGGAAATTTTTATTCAAAAAATACCGCAAAAAAAATTCAGGGTAAAATGGAAATCATTTTATGCCGAAAGTTCCGGTAACAAAGCGCCGCCAATATTCCATTGCTTTTCCTGTTAAACCTGGTTTTAATTACATCAGGTCTTAACATCTGTTAATTAGTTAAAAAGATTTTTTTTTAAACTTTTTGCCTGTTTCATGCTGATGAAACAGAAAACAGAAATGTTTGGAATAATTACTTAATCGTTAAAATATTTATCATGAAATCAATTTTTACACTTTTGTTTTTAATATTGTTTATTGCACCAACATTTTCGCAGACCCCTGTGAATGTAGCCACTGGTGAGAATTATACCAACGAAGTTTATTACAATTTTAATAAAGATGTTTTAAAAGCATCGCCGCTCAATAGCTGGGACATTGCATTTAAAACCAACCAGATGAGTGTTTCGGTTTTGGGAAATACCGGCGCCGGCCTGATGGTTTATACATGGCCTAAAGGTACAATTAAAGACTGGCAAACCGTGGACACAACCGGAATAGCTTGGAAACCGATGTACAACTCGGTTGCAGATTGGGAATTTGGCGCTTTTAACGCGAATACAGTACGTCGAAATGCTTTTGATTATGGCTGGGGGACATATAATATGATAACTCACAATATTACAGGCGATAGTATTTTTATTATTAAACTGGTAAACGGTAAATTTAAAAAATTCGCCATCAATCAAAAAAATTCGGTTCAAAACACATGGTCTTTCAAATATGCCGATCTTGATGGTAAAAACGATACTACAATCACAATAAAAGCAAATGATTACAAAACCAAATCATTTGTTCATTTTTCAATTTCCGATAATAAAGTGGTCGATCAGGAGCCAACTGAAAGATGGCAGCTTTTATTTACGCGGTATTTCGATTATAACATTCCGTATTATGTAACTGGAGTATTGTCAAACAGCGGCGTTAAAATTCAACAGGTCCGCGGAGTTTCGCAAACCGATTTTACCGGCTATAAAACTTCAGCGTTTAACGACACCCTTTCGCAAATTGGCTCCGACTGGAAATCATTTAACATGGCGACATTCAGATATGTAGTTGTACCTGACGTTGTTTACTTTGTGCAAGATACTGCCGGAGCTGATAAATCAATCTGGAAACTGTATTTCACCGGTTTTAGCGGAAGTGCAACAGGTACCTATTCATTTACAAAAATGAAAATGGTTACTACAGGCGCTAAAAATCCTGAGGAAAGGAATTTAACGGTTTATCCAAACCCTGCAAACCACGAAATAAATGTTATTCACGATATTAAAGGCGATACCGAAATAACAATTTATAACATCTCGGGACAACCGGTTTTTAAAACGCGAAATTTTGAAAACGCCGGTTTAAATAAAAATACTTTAAACATCAGTTCGCTGCCAACAGGTATTTACAGTTTGCATATTCGTTCAGGGAATGATATTAAAACAGTAAAATTCTTAAAAAATTAGATGGTTGTATTGATAGCAAGATGCTTTAAACTTCAGCGCTATTCAAATTGATTTTATGAAGATAAAAATCATTCTGCTTGCGGTTTGTATAAGTACTTTAGCTTTTGCACAAGAGGTAAAAGTTAAAGTACTCGACTCCGGAGCTTCAAAGGGAGACCCGGTTCCTTATGCAAATATTTGTGTTGAAAGTTTTGATAATAAAACCAAGGATTATTACATAACCGATGTAAACGGCATGGTAAGCTTTCAGCTTGTTCAGCCAAAAATTATAAGCATCAGTTGCATGGGTTTTAAGACTTTAATCGATACTCTTTCACCAGGAATTAATCTTAAAACCTACATTTTGGAGCCATCGTTGTACGAAATTAATTCGGTAGTGGTAACCGGGCAATACAAACCAGTAAGCGCCGACAAATCAATATACGACATAAAACTGATTGGCAAGGATCGCATTGATAGTAAAGCAGCAAACAACCTTTCCGACATTTTATCTGATGAACTGGGAATCAGGCTCTCCAACGATCCTTCAACCGGAACAAGCATGTCGCTGCAGGGAATTACCGGTGAAAACATTAAAATACTTGTCGATGGTGTTCCGGTAATTGGACGGTTGGATGGTAATATTGATTTAAGCCAGTTAAATCTTGACAATGTAAGCCAGATTGAAATGGTTGAAGGGCCAATGTCGGTAATTTATGGCAGCAATGCATTGGGAGGCGTTATCAATATCATTACCGAAAACAATTCACATGCACAATACAAAACAGGTTTAAATTCATATTACGAAAGTGTTGGAATTTACAATTTTAATTTTTTTACTTCAATTCGACACAAAAAAAATGCTTTTGAGTTGAATGGGGGGCGCAACTTTTTTGGCGGGTACTCGCCTGAAGATACCCGCACAAAACAATGGAAACCCAAGGAACAATACAATGCCGGTGGAACATACCATAACAATGGTGAAAAAACAAAGTTACGGCTGAAATCTGACTTTTTCAGCGAGCGCCTGCTTGACAGGAACGAACCATTTCCGCCCTACTACGAAAAAGCCAACGATACATGGTTTAAAACCTTCCGGTGGAATAACAGCGCTGAGGTGACAAGTAAAATTGGCGAACACTCCGGCTTTAGTATATTGGCTGCCTACTCGTTTTATGAAAGACAAAAACAAAAATACCTTGTTGATTTAACCGATTTGAGCAAAATACTCACCACCGCTTCCGATGCCCACGACACATCAACCTTTAATGCTTTTATCGCCAGGGGTACCTATAATTTTATACCCGAAGAAACTGTGTTTAGTTTTCAAACCGGGTTTGATATTAACTTTGAAACAGCAAGTGGAAAACGTATCGACAGCGGCCATAAAAATATTGGCGATTATGCACTTTTTGCAAGCGGTATATGGAAACCGGCTGAAGTTTTGTCAATTCAGCCAGGAATCAGGGCGGCGTACAATACAAGATACAACGCACCACTTACACCTTCAATTAATTTGATGTGCAAAGCCGGAAAAACAACCATTCGGGCTTCGTATGCGCGTGGATTCCGTTCACCTTCGTTAAAGGAACTTTACCTCTACTTTTTCGACAGTAACCACCAGGTTGAAGGTAACGATAGTTTGCAGGCTGAACGATCGCACAGTTTTACGGCTTCGGCAAATTATAAATTTACAAAAGGAAATTCGACCCTGGTTTTCGATCTGAAACCGTTTTACAATGTTATCGATAACAAAATCAGCCTGGTTCAGGTTGACCCAAATAATTTGCTTCATTACAGAAACGAGAACACGGGTAAATTTTCAAGTGTTGGGGTTGAAATCACGGGTTCATTGTATCAATCATCGCTGCTAAATTTAAGGGCAGGTTTTTCCACAATTGGCCGTAAAGACTTTTCCTTTGACAGCGAAAATTATATTTTCAGCAATAACTGGAATACCGCACTGAATGTAAATTTTTGGAAAAACACTGCGAAGTTTTCAGTATTTTACAAGTATTCCGGTAAATACCCGACCTATTATTACAATTCATCAGATGAAATTACAATTGGGTTTATCAACGAATTTCACAACCTCGATGTTAGCCTCATAAAAAAATTCTGGCAAAACAGATTCTCAGTGTCCACAGGCATAAAAAATATTTTTGACAATAAGGAAATTGGCGGACAAGGCATGGGAAGTTCCTCAGGCCACGGCACGGGAGATGGTGTTTCTTCGCTGGTTGGTTGGGGCAGGACATTTTTTGTAAGCCTGAAAATAAATTTTGTAAAATATTGAGTCGATTATGAAACTAATAGTAAAATTTACAATTCTTCTGTTTGCACTTACTTCCTGTTTCGAAGAGGATGAAATGGTAATGCCCCATGAACCCGGCGATTTAATGGTGGGAATGGCAGAACTTACAGAAAGCTACAAATACCAGGTGTTTTATAATCTGGAAACCAATTCGGTTGTTAAACAGAATCTTATCTCCGAATGGGATTTAGGTTTCGAAACTTCTGCCACCGGTTGGCATGTAGTTCTGAATACATCGAAAATGATGCTGGCCGGAAATACAGGTCAAACAGATTTCGCAAAAGTAAAAAGCAGTGGCGGAATTACCATGAATTTTGATCCATCGAACGGAAACCTTGACAGCACAGCCATAGGAAACTGGTACAAATTGACTGATAGGATGCCGGTTTCTCTTGAAAATGTTTACATTATCGACAGGGGAACTGACGAGAACTACGATTTATTGGGGGAAAAAAAAATTACGTTTAATATTCACGATGAAAAAACATACTTAATTCGATTTGCCAACCTGAACGGAAGTGCTGAAAAAACAATGTTGATTCCCAAAGATACTTCTGTAAATTTTGTTTGTTTTTCCTTCGAAAAAGGAATTGTTAAAATTGAACCTGACAAGAATAATTGGGATTTGCAGTTTGGAAAATATTCAACCCTTCTTTTTACTGATACCGGCGATCCTTATCCTTATTTGGTTACAGGCGTGTTGTTAAATCCTTATAAAACCGAAGCTGCATTGGGTACAAATCATCAGTTTGACAAGGTAACTTTTGAAATCGCTGAAAATCAAAAACTTGTTAAACGGAAAGATATTATCGGTTATGAATGGAAGTTGTATGATTTTAAAAATGGAATGTACCAGGTAATTCCTGAGAAAATATATATACTGAAAACCAGCGTAGGTTATTATTATAAACTGAGATTTATAGATTACTATAATTCCACGGGAGAAAAAGGTTACCCAACCTTCGAATTTTTAAGGTTGTAGAAAATCCGGTTTTCCATATAAAAAAGAGCATTTGAGTTGTTGTATTTCATTTGATTTAAGGGAAAAATACCTGCTCCGTCGGGTATTTTTTTTTATTTTTACAATATGTTGATTGATTCGGAAAATATTAAAAAGGCTTTGTCGCAAACGCTTCCCGGTTCTGTTTCGCACGAAAAAATGCTGCCGCAAAACCGCAAACTTAGAGCAAGCGATGAAGAGAAAAAAAGTATAAAACACAGCAGCGTTTTGCTTTTGCTTTTTATTGAAAATAACGAGTTAAATGTCATTTTAATAAAACGTCCCGAACACATGAAACATCACGCGGGACAAATTGCATTGCCTGGAGGCAGGATCGAAAAAGGCGAGACACCGTTGGAAACTGCTTTGCGTGAAACCTGGGAAGAAATCGGGATCGCATCGGATCAGATTGAAATTCTGGGTTCATTATCAGAACTTTATGTGCAGGTTAGCCGGTTTCAAATTCACCCGTTTGTAGGTTGGATAGATAAAAGACCTCAATTTATTATTAATAAAAACGAAGTCGAAAAAACTATTTTATTTCCGGTGAAGTTGATAATGAACCCTTTTGACGAAGTTGAGCTAAACACAATCTCCGGTCCGCTGAAAATTCCGTGTGTAAAGTTTGAAGATGAAATTGTCTGGGGTGCAACTGCAATGATTTTATCGGAATTCGTGGATGTTTTGGGGTTGTAGCTTTTAAACGCATTTATTTACCATCTGTGCTTTCACACAGCATAGTACGCCGAAAAATTAATCTTATGCTCAAAAACATTTAAGCTCAATCTGCAATGCTTTCTGGTCTTTTTGTCTTAACTTGTATCAGTAAATCAAAAAATCAACCACATGATGTTTCAGATTGATACGATAATCATGCATATCTTACTTTTTCATATCCTGGTTATAAATCACTTATTCAAATTGGGGTTAATATTTTGTTACTTAATTATTAGTATCAATTACATAAAGCCAAATGTCGTATTTCAAAAAATCAAGACTTTGCAGGAAATAAAAAACAGCAACCTGCACACTATACGTAATATCAAAATCAATAATGAGTATTCAGCGGGTATGTATACCGATAGAGAATTACAACATCAACCTGATAATAATATCGCAGTATTTAAAAACGACACCCTTTTTTTTGTTATAAAGGGCAAAGCGGTTGCTTATTGCTGGATACGTGAGAAAAATGATTTACTGTATTTGGTTACAGACACTGTTGTTGAATTAGGAGTAGGCGCCCCTGCCAAACAAATAGGCATTTTCCGAAGTGAAACAATGACCGGTGAAATTATATATGAGATTTCCGATTTTAGAGAAAAATATTTAAAAGATATTCAGTATTCTGTTTTCGATAAGAGTATCTACGTTTATAATTTCCAACGTGATAAAACAAAAGTGTTTCGTTTGGATCTGGAAAATAAAATGTTAATACCTACAGAATACAAAGGGATATATTTCTCCCCTGATGGCGAATATTACATTGATAATTCGCTTATTGAAAATCCTACCATTTTATACAAAACAAAAACAAATAAGGAAATTTGGAACAATACTAAGTCAGGTATAACCCATTTATATAATTTCTTTGCATGGCACATCGCTGAAAATGAAAAGTGTGTTTTTGTTAGAGGAATTTATGGGGTTACAAAGATAAATTGTGA
>JBBIVS010000015.1:0-13435 GCA_037439605.1 Draconibacterium sp.
TATAAACATAAAAATATGCTGCCGAAAATCAATCCAATGACCACCAACGCCTGGAACAGGCTCGAAGAATACCATTTTGAGTTCGAAGGAAAACACATGAAGGAACTTTTTGCAGCCGACAGCGACAGGTTCAAAAAGTACTCACTTAAATTCGAAGATATTCTGGTTGACTTCTCAAAAAACATAATTGACGATGAAGTTCTTGAATCTTTAATTGCGCTGGCCACTGAATGTGGCGTGAACGGCGCAATCGAAAGTATGTTCACCGGACAAAAAATAAATGTTACAGAAGATCGCGCTGTTTTGCATGTTGCACTTCGCAACCGGGGCAACACGCCCATCATTGTTGAAGGCCAAGATGTGATGCCTGAAGTAAATTCAGTACTTTCCCAAATGAAAGAGTTTTCTGAAAAAGTGATTTCAGGGGACTGGAAAGGTTACACCGGAAAAGCAATTACCGACATAGTTAACATCGGAATCGGCGGCTCCGACCTCGGACCTTTGATGGTTACCGAAGCATTGAGACCTTATAAAAACCATCTCAACCTTCATTTTGTATCGAATGTTGACGGTACGCACATTGCCGAAACGCTGAAAAAGGTGAATCCTGAAACCACACTTTTTATTGTGGCTTCAAAAACTTTCACCACCCAGGAAACAATGACCAACGCCATTTCAGCCCGCGACTGGTTTTTGGAAACTGCAAAAGACGAGGCTTTTGTGAAATACCATTTTGTTGCGGTTTCAACCAACGCAAAAGCAGTTTCTGCGTTTGGAATCGATACCAAAAACATGTTCCGTTTCTGGGATTGGGTGGGAGGCCGCTATTCGCTGTGGTCGGCCATCGGGCTTTCCATTGTTTTGGGAATTGGTTACGAAAATTACATTGAACTGTTGGAAGGCGCTTACGCAATGGACAACCATTTTCGCAATACGGATTTCGACAAAAATATTCCTGTGATTCTTGGTTTAATTGGAATTTGGTACAACAATTTTTACGGCGCCGAAACCGAGGCAATCCTACCTTACGACCAGTACTTGCACCGATTTGCAGCCTACTTTCAACAGGGGAACATGGAAAGCAACGGAAAATATGTTGACAGAAACGGCGAGCAGGTGGATTATCAGACCGGCCCGGTTATATGGGGCGAACCGGGGACTAACGGGCAACATGCTTTTTACCAGCTCATTCATCAGGGAACAAAACTGATTCCATGCGATTTTATTGCTCCCGCCATCAGTCATAATCCTTTAAGCGACCACCACCCGAAACTGCTTGCCAACTTTTTTGCACAAACGGAAGCGATGATGGTTGGCAAAACCGAAGTTCAGGTTCGAGCTGAGCTTTTGGCTGTCGGAAAATCGGAAGCTGAAATTGCAGAATTGCTGCCATTTAAAGTTTTCCTGGGAAATATTCCAACCAATTCAATTTTGGTGAAAAAAGTTACGCCTCGCACACTTGGTTCGTTGATTGCCATGTACGAACATAAAATTTTTTTGCAGGGAATCATCTGGAATATTTACAGTTTCGACCAGTGGGGAGTTGAATTGGGCAAACAACTTGCAAACGCCATTCTGCCTGAACTTCTGAACGACAAACCGGTAACCGGTCACGATGCATCCACCAACGGTTTAATAAATGCCTACAAGGAAATGAAATAGAAGTGTATTAATACAACATCCTCGCCCTGATGGTATGAGGAATATCTTTTAATTCTTTCAGGATTACCTCACTCAAGTGGCTTTCAGTATCAATAATCACATAACCGATTTCGGCATCGGTTTGCAGGAATTGTGAAGCAATGTTGATCCCTTTTTCAGTAAAAACATAATTGATGTCTTTTAGCAAACCCGGCATGTTTTTGTGGATGTGCAGAAAGCGTTGTTTATTTTTGTTTTGCTGTAACGAGATTTGCGGAAAGTTAACCGCCCCAATGGTTGAGCCGTTGTCGCTGTAACGGATGAGTTTTTCTGTCACTTCAAACCCAATATTTTCCTGGGCTTCCGAAGTACTTCCACCGATATGTGGCGTGAGTATCACGTTATCAAATTCCTGCAAAACAGAAACAAATTGTTCATCATTCGACGCCGGTTCAGTTGGGAACACATCGGCTGCAGCGCCAGCCAGCTTTTCGGTTTTTAAAGCATCAGCCACTGCAACATAATCTACCACCGTACCTCTCGAAGCATTTATCAGCAATGCACCTTTTTTCATTAAGGCCAGTTGAGGTGCAGAAATCATATTTGCAGTGAGTTCGGTTTCAGGGACATGCAGCGTAACCACATCCGAAATACGCAGCAGCTCTTCCAGCGACAGGCAGGTTGCAGCTTTCCCCAGATTGAGTTTCTTTTCAACATCATAATAATAAACGTTCATCCCAAGCGCTTCGGCCAGGATTGAAACCTGTGTTCCAATATGTCCATATCCCACAATTCCAAGGTTTTTGCCTCTGACTTCATACGAATTCCGGGCTGCTTTCTGCCAGGCGCCGCGATGGGCTGCAGCATTTTTTGCGGGCACTTCGCGCATCAGCATAATGATTTCGGCAATTACCAGTTCGGCTACCGACCGCGTGTTTGAAAACGGGGCATTAAAAACAGGAATCCCACTGAGTTTGGCCGCATGTAAATCAACCTGATTGGTGCCGATACTGAAACAACCGATGGCAAACAGTTTTTTTGCTTTTTTCAGAACATCGCTGGTAATTTGGGTTCGCGAACGGATGCCCAGAATATGTGTGTCTTTGATTTTTTGATCGAGTTCAGTTCCGTCCAAAGCGGTTTTCAGGCATTCAACATTAGTGTAACCAGCTTCTTTAAAGGCATTTACTGCCGACTGATGAATTCCTTCAAGCAGCAAAACATTGATTTTATTCTTGTCGAGTGAGAATTTTTTGACCATTGGTTTTCGTTAACTCAGTTTTTCTGATAGCAATGCAATCTCCTTTTTAGGCGATTCATTCTCGTATAAAATTTTATAAACTGCATTGGTAATGGGCATGTCAACATGATAGTTTTCATTGATTTCGTAAATCGAACGTGAGGAATAGTAACCTTCGGCCACCATGTTCAGCTCAAGTTTCGCGGCTTTTACCGGGTAGCCTTTTCCTACCATCATACCAAACGTGCGGTTTCGGCTGAACTGTGAATAAGCGGTTACCAGCAAATCGCCGAGATAGGCTGAATTTTTTATGTCGCGCGTGATGGGATGCACAGTATCAATAAACCGTTTCATCTCCTGAATGGCATTGGAAATCAGCACTGCCTGAAAATTGTCTCCGTAGCGCAGTCCGTGACAAATACCTGATGCAATAGCCACAATATTTTTTAAAACCGATGAATACTCGGTTCCCCAGATATCGTCGGAAAGCGTGGTTTTAATGTATTCGCAGCGAATGAGGCTGGCAAATTTTTCGGCTTTTACCGGGTCGGTGCATGCAATAGTCAGGTACGAAAGCCGTTCGAGCGCCACTTCCTCCGCATGGCAAGGCCCGGCAATTACGCCCAGGTTCTCAATAGGAACATTAAAATACTTGTTCAGGTATTGCACCATCAGCAGGTTTTCGTCTGATACAATGCCTTTTATCCCCGAAAGAATGTGCTTTTTACTGATGTCGGTTTTCATACTGCCCAAAATTGCCGGCAGATAGGCTGAAGGCACCGCAAGCACGAGTATGTCGGATTCAGCAGTTATTTCGTTAATATCGTTGTAAAAGGTAATGCGGTTCATATCAAATTCCACATTTTGCAAATAACGGGGATTGTGGCCGTGTTTCTCAAAATGTTCAATGGTTTCCTGTTTCCGGATAAACCAGTTGATGTTTTTCACATTTTCGAGCAGCATTTTTCCCAGTGCGGTTGCCCAGCTTCCACTGCCAATCACTGCAACTTTTTTCTTCTTGATGTTCATGTCTGTAATTTCGGAGAGCAAATTTAAAAGAATTTTTGGCATTGTTTTTCCCACCGGCTTTTTTGCTCTGTGCCCGCCAAAACCCGTTTTAATTTTTAAATTTGTGGTATAACTTAAAAAAGCAATTCAAAAAATCAGTAACCCTTGGTAAGAAACAACGATTATGAATTTGCAAATCATTCAAAATAAAATTTACGAAGTACTTGGACAGCGTGTGATGCTCGACTTCGACCTTGCAGAACTTTATGGCACTGAAACAAAAAGGCTCAAAGAAGCTGTTCGTAGAAACATGGAACGATTTGAGGGTGAAGATTTTATGTTTGAATTAACAAAGGATGAAATTGAAATACTTTCAAGGACGCAATTTGCGACCTTGAACAAAACCAGAGGATACAATACATCTATACCCGGTTTCAAATTGAGCTTATCAATCAATCTTTGGCTGAATTGCATACCGATAAAAAGCAAAATTCAAAACCGTGAAATAAAATAGGTTTTATTACTGAAGAGTAATTTTACATTTGAATGAATTAACTGAAATTGACAACAAAATAGAAAAAGAAAAAAATAGTAATAAAGTAATTTGAAAATATAACATAGCATTCTGCTATTGTTCGCGATACCGAAACCTGAGAAATTTCTCAGATGCGAATGTAGAAGTATAGTATTCGGATTAGGTGAGTAAAAGAAGTAGAAAGCTCATTTTAAGACAATTTTATCGTTTCACATAAATCAATACCTTATTTATTAAATCCCTGATTTTTACTGTTTAACAATTTTTTTTCCATAACGTTTCACAATTCATGTTTCAGGTAGCTTTCTGTTTTTAAAAATTATCGTAAATTCCCAAATCAATTCTAAACCGAAAACTTATGGCAAAATACATTCTTTCTCTCGATGCCGGGACCACCAGCAACCGGGCAATTCTTTTCAATCATACAGGCGAAATAGTTTGCACTGCACAGCAGGAGTTCGAACAGATTTACCCGCAATCGGGCTGGGTTGAGCACGACCCCGAAACCATCTGGCAAACCCAGTTAAAAGTTGCCCGAGAAGTGATTCAGAAAGCCGGAATTTCGCCAGCAGAAATTGCAGGAATTGGCATTACCAATCAGCGCGAAACAACAGTTCTCTGGAACCGCGAAACCGGAAAGCCCGTTTATAATGCCATTGTTTGGCAGGACCGCCGGACATCAGTTTTTTGTGATGAACTAAAAGCAAAAGGCCTCGAAAAAATGGTGGCTGAAAAAACAGGTCTGGTTATCGATGCCTACTTCTCGGGCACAAAAATAAAATGGATTCTCGATAATGTACCGGAGGCCCGCGAACTGGCAAAAGCCGGGAAACTTGCTTTCGGCACCGTAGATACCTGGCTGGTGTGGAAACTTACCGGTGGCAAACTGCACATTACTGATGTAAGTAATGCCAGCCGCACAATGATTTACAATATCCATTCTTTACAATGGGACGGGGAATTACTTGAAATACTTGATATTCCTGCAGCAATTCTGCCGGCAGTGAAACCCAGCAGTGAGTTTTACGGATTAACGTCGGCGGAATATCTTGGCGCAGAAGTCACTTTATCGGGCATTGCAGGCGACCAGCAGGCTGCGTTGTTCGGGCAAATGTGCATTGAAGAGGGAATGGTTAAAAATACTTACGGAACCGGCTGTTTTGTGGTGATGAACACGGGCAGCAAACCCATTGCATCGAAACATAAACTGTTAACCACAATTGGCTGGCAAATTGGCAATGAAGTTACCTATGCCATAGAAGGCAGTATTTTTATTGGCGGCGCTGTTGTTCAGTGGTTGCGCGACCAGATGGGAATAATTCAATCTTCATCGGAAATAGAAGCGTTGGCAAAACAGGTCGAAACCAGCGGGGGAGTGGCATTTGTGCAGGGATTTGTAGGGCTGGGTGCACCGCACTGGGACCAATATGCTACCGGTGCAATAATCGGATTAAGAAGGGAAACCGGGAAAGCGCATGTTGCAAGGGCAGCACTTGAAGCAATCGCTTTCAGTTCGATGGAAGTGATTGAAACCATGGTCGATGATTCGGGAATCGGGCTAAGCGAATTGCGCGTTGACGGCGGCGCATCGGTAAATAACCTGCTGATGCAGATTCAGGCGGATGCCATTCAAACCAAAGTTGTCAGGCCAAAAGTTACCGAAACCACGGCGCTTGGAGCAGCCTATCTGGCAGGGCTTGCCATCGGTTTCTGGGAAAATATGGACGACCTAAAAAAACACTGGCAAGTTGATACAATTTTTGACCCGGTTACGGATGCTGAAAAAAGCAGAAAACTGATTAAAGATTGGAAAAGGGCCGTTGAAAGAAGCAAGCACTGGTATCAGGAGTAAGTTCTTTTAGAGTTCACAGTTCAGAAAGTAAAATTAGGAATAAGAAAAGAGAAAGTTGTTGAAAAAGATAAAATTAGCCCCGGGTTTTAACCCGGGGATCAGTAGATAACAGCAGAGAAAAGGTGCATTCAATGATGCTAATTGAAAATCAGGCAATCCATGCGCCTCAAAGGAGAAAGCATAAAAAATCAGGATAAAAAGGAAATGAATTTAAAACAAAAAATAAGAAATGAGTAATTTGAAAGTGGTTCAGAAAGGTAAAATCAGCCCCAGGTTTTAAACTGGGGATCAGGTGTAAATATATCGGTTATGAACAGAAAAGCAGTTCTTAAAAAAATCAGGAAAAAGGAAAAGGAGTGGGATATTGTAATCATTGGAGGCGGTTCAACGGGCTTAGGCTGTGCTGTTGATGCAGCTTCGCGTGGGTACAAAACTTTGCTGTTGGAGCAGGTGGATTTTGCAAAAGGAACATCGAGCCGAAGCACAAAACTGGTTCACGGCGGTGTCCGTTATCTTCAACAGGGCGATGTGTCAATGGTATTCGAGGCCTTACAGGAACGTGGGCTGATATTTAAAAATGCCCCGCATTTGGTTACCAACCAGTCGTTTATTATTCCAACCTACGATTTTTGGGGTGGCCCGTTTTATACGGTTGGATTGAAAGTTTACGACATGATGGCCGGGAAATTGGGTCTTGGCCCATCAAAGCATTTATCGCTCGAAGAAACCATTGAAGCTATCCCAACGGTTGAAAAGGAAGGATTGCGGGGGGGTGTAATTTACCAGGACGGGCAGTTTGACGATGCGCGCATGGCCATAAGCCTGGCACAAACCTGTGTTGACTATGGCGGAACAGTGCTGAATTACTGTAAGGTAACGGCTTTAATTAAGGATGGCGAATTAATTGCAGGTGTGGTTGCTGTTGATCAGGAAACAGGGGAGGAGTTTAAAATTCAAACGAAAGTGGTAATCAATGCCACCGGTGTTTTTGCCGATGAGGTAATTCAAATGGATGAACCGGGTAAACGAAACATGATAACACCCAGCCAGGGAATTCATCTGGTGCTCGACAAATCTTTTCTGCCAAACAAATACGCAATTATGGTACCGCACACTTCCGACGGCAGGGTGATGTTTGCAGTTCCCTGGCACAATTTTGTAGTAGTTGGCACAACCGATACTTTAATTGAAAATCATTCGCTCGAACCGGTTGCACTGGAGTCGGAAGTTGATTTTGTACTGCAAACCGCCGGGCAATATCTTTTAAAACAACCCACCCGTAACGACGTTTTAAGTGTTTTTGCCGGGCTTCGTCCTTTGGCTAAACCCGAAGATGAAGGCAAGGCTACCAAAGAGATTTCACGTGGCCATAAAATAATAATTTCAATTTCGGGTCTGATTACAATCATTGGCGGGAAATGGACAACCTACCGGAAGATGGCGGAAGATACCATTGAAAAAGCCATTATGCTGGGCGGACTTCCTGAACGTGAATGTATTACAAAACATTTGCCAATTCACGGTTTCCGCATGGATATTGACCCTTACACAGATCCGATGGCGCCTTACGGTTTAAACAAGGAAGATATCCTGGCAATCAGTGAAGAGGAAGCAGGCATGTCGGGTTATATCAGTGAAAAGTTAAATATTCTAAAGTCTCAAATTGTCTGGGCGGTCAGAAAAGAAATGGCCCGCACAGTTGAAGATGTGCTTGCGCGTCGCACCCGTGCACTTTTTCTCGATGCCAGGGAAAGCATCCGCATTGCACCCGAAGTGGCAACGATTATGGCAAGTGAACTAAATCAGGATAAAGAATGGTTAATTAAACAGGTACATTCTTTTGAACAGGTGGCAAAAAACTATTACTTTTAATATTAAAAAGATATAAATTATGATTGAATATTTCGGAGAATTTTTAGGCACAATGATCCTGATATTATTGGGAAACGGGGTTGTTGCAAATGTAAACCTCGATAAAACCCACAGCCATGGCGGAGGTTGGATAGTGATAACTTTTGGTTGGAGCATGGCGGTGTATGTTGCCGTTGTAACTACATCAGATATGAGCGGGGCACATTTAAATCCGGCTGTAACTCTTGGCCTTGCTTTCAGTGGTTTATTCGACTGGGTAAAAGTTTTGCCCTTTATATTGTCCCAGATTTTAGGTGCAATGGCGGGCGCCTTTCTGGTTTATCTTTTCTTTAAAAATCATTTCAAAATAACCGGAATTACTGGGGCGAAAAAGGCATGTTTTTGCACGGGGCCAGCCATCAGGGATTTAAGGAGTAATTTTTTTTCGGAAGTGGTTGGAACTTTTGTACTGATATTGGCGGTTTTGTTAATTTCCTTACCCCAGTTGCAATACCAAAGTTTGGGAAGCGCTAAAGTTGGCATGGGTTCGTTGGGAGCGCTGCCGGTCGCACTTGTGGTTTTCTCAATCGGTTTGAGTTTGGGTGGAACAACCGGTTATGCAATTAATCCGGCACGCGATCTTGGGCCGCGAATCGTTCACACATTGATTCCCTTTAAAAATAAAGACAATAATGACTGGCAATATGCCTGGATACCGGTTGTTGGGCCTGTGGTTGGCGCCGGATTGGCGGCGGCTGTTTATTTGCTGATAAATTACATGTGTTAGAATATTTAAAAATTTGGCAATAAAAAAGCCGGCCATTTAAAAAGCCGGCTTTTAATATTTATGTATCTGCCTGTTAATAGAATTTTGCTCTTTTATCAACGATATCGGCTTTTTTGCGCTGTGCCTCATAAGCCTGCGAAGTTGCACGGTAGCCCATGCTCTGGGCTAAACGGTTTTTTTCGGTTTCAAAACTTTGTTCAGGCCCCTGATTAGCCGAAGTTAACTTTATAATGTAAACTCCGTTGATTCCGGCAATTGGTTTTGATATTTTATCAACATCGAGCGATGCAACGGTGCCAACAACGGCAGGTTCGGCGCCCAATCCAGGTACAGAAAAACTGTTGAAGTTAATGTTAGCGGCATTTCTTACCGATGTATTTAGTTGAGAGGCAATGTCTTCCAGGTTGGTTTTACCCTCAATGGCAGCAGCAGCTTTTTTTACCAGATAATCAGTTTTCTTTTGTTTTATAACTGCAAGCTCAACTCTTGTTTTTGCTTCTTCAAAGGTCGAAATTCCTTCGTCTGTTGCTTTTGTTAACACTGCAATAACAAAATTATTTCCCAATTCAAAAATGGGCGACTCCTGGCTTGTTACCAATATATCACCCTTGTCTGCTTCATAAGCGGCACGAATCAGAATTCTTGCATTTTCAAGGCCAATGATGTCGGGGTCGTTTTCACGAACGGTTGCAACCTTTTTGTTAAGTTTTTGCTCTGTAACTGCTGCGTTAAATTTCTCGAAAGTTGTATTTGTACTGGCAAATTTACTGGCCTGAGAATAGGTGTCCTGATAAGTTCTTGTACTTGGCTGCACTTTCCTTATCAACAAGGCAGCCCTTGCCTGCTGCGTTAATTTGCCCCTGTCGGTTGTTTGTACGATATGAATTCCGAATTGGCTTGGAACAACCCTGACTTCGTTTTTGGCATTCGAAAATGCGGCTTCTTCGAAAGGCTTAACCATTTGGCCCCTGCCGAACCAACCTAAATCACCGCCGCTGACTGCTGAGCCCTGATCGGTTGAATACTGCATTGCGAGCGATGCAAAGTCTCCGCCTTTTTCAATTACAGTTTTCAAACTGTCGGCCAAACGTTGCATTTTAACAAGTTCTTCCTGAGTGTTTGGTTTAAGCAAAATATGCCTTGCTTTTACCGAATCGGGCATCATGGCAAGTGAGTCAAGTTTTGCGAGGGTATAACTTTCGTTTTCGAAGTACGGACCGAAAACATCGTTTATTTGGGCCTTTTCATCAAAAATCCAGGTTGCTAAATTTTCAGGCAGCGATTCTTTTTTATACCAGGTTCCATCGAAATTTACATCCGAATTTGAATTTACGAACTGAGCGTTATTGGTGATGTTTGCGAAATCACTTTTTATGTCGTTTATCCAGTTTTCAGCATCTTTATAGTCGGCTGCCGATGGGGTAACGGTGAAAGTGATGTATTCTATTTCACGGATTTTTTCCTGTTTAAAGTCGTTTTTGTTGGCATTGTAATAATCCCTCAGGTCTTTCTCGGTAACTGACAAGGCGCTGTCGGCAACTGAGTTGTGGTTTAGGGCAATAAAATCGAAATTAACAGTTTTGTTGCCGACAAACAAACTTTCTTTTGCCTCGGCGCTGGTAACAAATAAACCTTTGCCAACCATATTTGCGTATTTCGACTGCGTTCTTTCTTCAACAATCTGGTTTTCAAGATATAACCAGTATGATCTTTGTTCGGGTGCAACGTTGGTTTCAAGTTGTTTCAGAAAATTTACAACTGCACTGCGGTCAACCTGGCCGGTGTTCGGGTTGCGAAATAATTGCTGTATGATTGGATGGAGATTTGCACCCTGAAGCATATCGAACAATTCATCGGATGTAACTTCAATTCCAAGTTTTTTGTAAACATCGCCCATTACAATTTTTTGAACTGTATTTTGCCATGTTTGCTCTCTCACCTGTATCCAGTTATTTTCGTCGAGTTGTGACTGTTGGGTATTTTGTTTGTAAATGTTGCCAAGCTCTTCAACTTGCTTTTGAAATTCAGGATATTGAATGGATTCTCCATTGATTTTGCCTATTTCCAACTGATTTCTTTGAAAAATTGACGAACCGCTTTGCAATAAGTCGCCAAGGATAAATGCAGCCAATGAAATACCGATAACTATTGCTATTAATAATCCCGCTTTTGTCCTAATCGTTTGTAACGTTGCCATTGATTAACAGTTAATTTTTAACAGATTTTACTTAAAATTTTCGAGCTACGAAGATAACAATTTTAAATATTCTACCTTGAAATTGGATTTTTTTTTGAGAAGGTGTGATTTATTGAAATAAGTAGCTGATATATAATTAATTAAATATATTATTAAGTGCAATTTTTAATCCTCTGTGATGGTAAGCTTTACCAATTCAATTTTTGTATTGGTAGCTTTAAGTATTTTAAATTGAAATGCCCCGATTTTAAGTTGTGAATTTATTTTGGGAATACTTTCGTGGTGATAAAGTATAAAACCTGCAAGGGTTTCAAAATCTTCCGATTCAGGCAGGTTAATATTGTACTTTTCATTTATTAAATCAATTTCCGACCGGCCTGAAAAAATAAACTCATTATCGCTGATTTTTTTCTCTATAATATCTGTTGTGTCGTGTTCGTCTTCAATTTCGCCAAAAATTTCTTCCAGGATATCTTCACTGGTAACCAGCCCCGATGTGCCTCCAAACTCGTCAACCACAATAGCTATGCTCCGGTGCTCACGTATAAAGGTGCTTAGCAGTTTATTGGCAGGCATTGTTTCAGGCACTATTAAAATGTTATTTATGTGTGATTTTATTGATTCGGGGTTCTTGAAAATGACCGACGAATGAACATATCCAACAATGTTGTCGATATTTTTATCGTAAAAAATAATTCTCGAATATCCGGTTTCCACGAACCTTTGACGGAGTTCATCAAATGATGAATTCAATTCGAGCATTTCAATTTCAGTTCGCGGAACCATAATTTCCCTCAACTTTACTTTCGAAAAATCGAGGGCATTTTTAAACAGTTTAACTTCTGTTTCAATATTTTCTTTTGAATCGGTCCTGTTATTGTCTTTTTCGCTAACAAACTCATCCAGATCAATTCTGCTGAAAACCGGATTATTATTGGCTTGTTTGAGATTTGCCTTAAATAACCATTTCATTAAACCATTTGTTATTCCTACAGTAAAGCGGGTAATCGGGTAAAACAAAAAAAAGAAAAATGACAAAGGGATTAAAAATATACTTAATAAGGTATTGGGGATGGTTCGGAAAAGCGTTTTTGGCAGAAACTCTCCAAAAATGAGGATAATAAAAGTTGAAATTAATGTGGTAAGCAAAAGTATTAACGATTCGGAATGAATGTAAGTTTCGAAAATGGGATCGATTAAACCGGCAAAGGCAATACCATAAATTACAAGAGATACATTGTTACCTATCAGCATTGTAGCTATGTATTTACCCGAATGGGCTGTAACTATCCTGAGTAGCTTTGAAGTGACTGGTTCTGATTGTTTGTCGAGTTCGAGCTGAAGTTTATTTGCTGATACAAATGCGATTTCCATTCCGGAAAAAAATGCCGAAAGTATAATTGTAATTAAAATGAGTATAAAATAATGAACTGGTTCCATGGGTTAAATTAATTTGAAAATTGCAACTGACCATTTGCCGGTTTTGGTGTGTTGGTATTGTTTCCGGGCGTTTGGCCAGGTAAATTCGTTTGCTCGTTTTCCTTATTTACATTTACGTAAATTGTGCCTTTTGGGTTTTTAATCTTCCAGTTTTGAAGTTTTTCATCCGAAGTAAATCCAATTCCTGTAATAATTTGATCGGTGCGAATTATTTTAACAAACTCTTCAGTATATATTAATTGCTTTTTTTCTTCCCAAATTAAATGTTCTGTTTTCAAAGTGTCGCCCTGAAAATTTGTGGCAACAACGTTGTTTTTTGCTTCCCACTTATCGTCGGCAATAAATTGTTTTGCATAATTGGCTGTAATACTGGAAACAATTCGTTTGTTGTTGTCGAATTTTACCAATTGCATTCCTTCCGGAAATTCAATGTAATTTCTTCCTTCATCCTCAAAACGAAGTAATTTGGGTGCTTTTAGCGAATAGCTTATCTTTCCTGAATCGGTAAAAAGAGTTTCAAAATTTGTGGCTTCAAGAATCGGCAGATTTTCAGTTGAATAAAAGGCTTTTATCTGTTCAATGTTATTTTCGCAGCCAAAAAAAAGTATTGCAGCCCCTGTGAAAAGAGCTGCAATACCAAATATTCTGATGTATTTGCTTAAACTAGAACCTGACAGTTGTAGTTTCATTTATCCAGCCTTCAACTTTATAACTTTGACCGGCCTGCAAACCTTCCATGAAAGCGTCTTCCTTATTCGGAAAGTATTTCCTGTAATCTGATGCTTTTTTTGATGCATCAGCAGCACAGTCATCACCACTGCGGGCTTTGTTGTAATAATCCACCGCTACCCAAAAAATTGCAGCTTTTTCAAGGTTTGTGCCAT
>JBBIVS010000015.1:13445-15557 GCA_037439605.1 Draconibacterium sp.
CTTGATGCAACATAAATATCTCCGATTAACATATATGCATCGCACAACCCTGGATCGAGTGATATTGCCTTGCGCGCCAATTCCCTGGCTTCCTGGTATGCGCTCTGTTTGATGTACAGCAACAAACCGCGCTCGTAATAATAAGTGGCAAGCAATTTTGGATCTTTTTCCTGATCAATGGCTTGCTGGTAATATTTTTTTGCCATTTCCAAATCGTCTTTTTTCACAAAGCCGCGTGCCATGTTAAATGCAGCTTCTGCCGACGGTTCCAGTTCATATAAACGCATTGTGGCTTTTTCAACAAGTGCGCTTTCATCACATTTGGCTTGTCTCAGGCGGCGAAGCATTGATTTAATAAATTCAATATCGCTGTTTTTATCCTCAAACTGAGGGGTGAAAATATTTACAAGTGCATTGCAGTCGGCTGCTCCCGAAGTACTGAACAAACTTTCAATGTATGACTGAATTTCCTTTGCATCATCTGTTTTTTCCTTGTCAGTGCTTTTTGCAATAATTTGATTCAGATAAGTACTGCATTTTTCATAATTTTTAACAACTGTTTCTTTTGGTAATGCATCTAATTTAAAAAGAGAACGAGTGGTTTGCATAAGCAACAAAAACACCGGAAGTTCAGTTTCAGCTTTTTCTGCATCAACCGACAGGTTCAACCATTCGTAACCTTTCAGCATTACCTGTTTCAAGGCCTCCCCTTCCAATTGGGTTGTCCTTTTTTCATCAAGTTTGTATTTGAGCCAGGTAGTTCCCTTACGGCCATTTACAAAACCTTCTCCTCCAAAATATTTAATCCTTTGATCGTAACCTTTTATAAATTCATCGAGATATTTATCTCTCTCAGCATCAGTTTTTGCATTTTCAATCAGGTATTCAAAAATTTTAACACCATGAATATAAATATTTGAAGTTGATTTAGGGTATTTATTGAAAATGTGTTTCCAGTGGGGAAGCGCTGAAGCATAATCTCCCTGTTTGTAGAATTCATTGTACAGCGAGTATTCAGTCATAAAATCTTTATCCTGCGATGAAAGAAGTTCTTCGGCTGTTTTCAAAACCAGCTCGCCACTGGCAATTTCTGCTGCATCGCCCTCAGCTCCGGGCAAAACACCTGTAAAAGCAAAATCAACCACAGGTTGAGTCTGCTCAACCAAATCGAATCTTTTTGATTCTCCTGTAGCCATAAGTGTAAACTTCAGCCATTTTGATTTTGGATCAGCAGTTACTTCGAATTTACCGTCGAAACTGGTCATC
This sequence comes from Draconibacterium sp., assembly GCA_037439605.1. Lineage (GTDB taxonomy): Bacteria > Bacteroidota > Bacteroidia > Bacteroidales > Prolixibacteraceae > Draconibacterium. The sequence continues at coordinate 14,712 of JBBIVS010000015.1, forward strand.
ATCGAACTTCCTCTTTGTGCTTCAACAGTAACACCGGCTGCAGGTTCTCCGTCCATGTAAACAGTCCCTTTAATAACTCTCTGGGCCATCGTTCCATAAACGGACGCCAAAACAATTAAGGCGAATAAAAATGATATGCGAGATAAAGTTTTCATACTGTATTTTTTTTATTTTAATCAAACTGTCTTTTTATAAACCACAAATCATATAAATTAACCATCAGGTTTAGCCTGAAGTAATTCTCCTGTACCAGGTTTTCCTCTTTTGTGCCTTTTCTTCCAAATACTGCTGCAACATTTATTGTTGATTTTGAACGATATACCGGTAACCCAACTCCAAATGTTATGCCAAAGTCATTTATCTGTCTGTTGTTGAACATCAGATAAGTTTGTTCGTACCTTGCCCCGGCACGATAAGCTATTCTGCTGGCATAACTTTTTATGGAAAACTTGTCGGGTATCCATTCGGCACCGACTGCAAATTTATTTAAATCTGTCAAAAAATTGCTTTTTGTGCCAAGAAATTTGGCCTCGCTCCATGACTGATGGTAATAATCTGCATTAATCTCGAGTTTATTTTCTTTTACGTATGAAATTCCAAACCCATAAGTAAATGGAAATTCAACCACTCCTTGGGTTTCTTTTTCATAAAAAAGGGTGTCCTGATCTACTGCTGAACCCGATGCAAGATTTTTTTGAGTAATGTTTGAGAAAAATGAATTGTATTTAGGATTGTTTTCAAAAACAACCCCGAGTATCATTTTATTTTTTTCTTTAAGCGGTATGGTGGCCTGCAAACCATAATCGAAACTAAAGTCGCTTACTCTTAAACTCTTGTATTGTTGCG
>JBBIVS010000016.1:0-15449 GCA_037439605.1 Draconibacterium sp.
AAAGGAGTTGGATTTAGAGTTCCAGACGTGTTTCTGTAAATTTTAAATTTTCCCTTTACCTCAAGGTCGGTTAATTCAGGAGCAGCGTAAATGTGGCCGTTTTCGCCTTCGCCAATCAAAACACCCTCTTTTACCACCCAATTCGCTTTTCCGCGAACAGTCCAGCCATCCAGGTTTTTTCCGTTAAACAACGATTTCCATTTGGGTTCGGGTTTAAAAGAACTCATTAAAACAAAAACAACAATTGCAACTGTAAACGATACTGATTTTTTCATTTTAGCAGGTTTTAAAAGTTATTTATTGATTGAATTTTTTCATTATCAAAACTGTTACAATAACTGCTGAAACAGCAAAAAAGATATCGGTGAAGAACTTACCACAGATTATCTGGCAGAAGGAAAGTCCTTCAACATTCAGATTTTCGGGATGAATTGCCAATCTTAAAAAGGAAACAAGAACACACGACCATATCAAAAGAATAAACAGGTTTGTTACACCGTTTTCCTTTCGGCTGAACCAGGCAACCAGAAAAGCAACAGCCGAGGTCATCAGAAAAACAAATAAAAAATGCATGGTAAAAGGCGATAAAGTGTTAGTTTCGGGGTAAAAGTCGCGGATAAGGTCAATGGCAGCATGGCAAAAAGTTAGGGTAATTCCGATTTGCCAGGCGATTTTCGGAAACTTCATAATCATCAATACAAACAGAAATCCGTAAAAAACATAATCGACAAATATTCTTCCCACATCGCGCAATGCTGAAAGGACAAATCCATCAGCGGTGCTTTTCCCGTCAACAAAAGGTTCCAGCGATTTTGGCACAAGCCAGTAGGTTACTATTCCGGCAAGTAATATCAATCCTAATTCAATATAAACCGACTGAAAAGGCGCCTGCGGAATTTTCCAATCCTGACCACAAATGGTTTTCAGTTCGTTTCTGCAGAGCCAGGCCGCATAACCCAAACCACCGCCAAGCAAAAACCCAAAGGTAAATTCCATGGCTTTCCACCAGCTTTTAAAAACAACATCGGGCAAATTGCTTCCCAAAACCATCCAGAAAGCACCCAATCCAAATCCCAGTCCGCCTCCAATCATTCCCCAAATTGAAAACCGGGAAATAATATTAAAATCAGGCTTTTTCAATTTGAATTTTAAATAAACCAGCAGAGTGATTGCCCCAACCAGCAACGCCCCCCACGATTCGGAACGGGGATTTGTCCTGTCGGAAAAATAGATTATCATCGGGTCGTTTATCAGTTTAAAACCAATGTACATCCCAATCATCATCAACAAAAGAGAAAAAACAAGCATCTTTTTTGGAATCCGTTTAAAAAGAAATCCAACCGCAAAAACAGCGCCTCCAAGTAATCCCCAAATAGCGCCTTTCACTGTTGTTCCGGTGGTTCCCCACCATACGGTTTCCGGATTCCGGAGAAAACCAAGCGTTTGTCCGTAAGTCATTTCGCCGCCCAACCCTATTCCAAAAACTCCGAAAACAACCAGAACAGAAGTGGCAGTAACCGGTAATTCAAGAAGTAAACCAAGACATAAAGCCACCATTGCCCCCGGAATCATCGCCCCGAAAGGCCCGCCGCCAATGTGGCCGCGCAATCCCCACCCCAGCATCATGGCAAGGGCCGGGAAAACGATGAAAAGCCACTGAGGATATTTTTCAGATTTTACCATTTTTCAGTTTAATGTAATCATATCCACATTCCAGGCATTCACTTTTAAAACAGGTTTGTCTCCTTTTAAATCCGAAAGGTTAAAAGTTGCATCATAAGTCCGCGATTCACCGGGCAGTAGCGTAACATAGTTATCATTCCAGTAAACCGGCAAAATTGGCAAATCTGTTGTGGAATCAACCAAATCGAAGAAAGTAAAGAATGCAATAGCGCCTGATGGATTCGTCACTTTCAGGGTTACTTTTCCATTTTCAGAGCCTTTTTCAAACTGATAATCATATTCCAGCTGAACATTCGGTAGTTTATCGAGCGCGGTAAAATCGGCATATTCCTTTGTCGGAGTATAAAACGGCCATTCAAGCGCTTTGGCTGCTTCATAATCCAACACATCGGGTTTGGTTGACAGCCAGTAAATGCTGTTGTCCACCTCCCGGTTATTTGCATCGAAAATCCTCAAATCGAGAAAATAAACCGAAGTGAGGTTTTCAATTTTCGGCAGCTTGTAAATAAATTTTGAAATGTTAGTTTCGATATTTCCGGTCCATTTATCGGCAAATATCTCTTTCGAACTGATATCAAAAATCCTGATTTGAACGGTCAGGTTTTCAGCATCCTGCAAATCTTCATTGGCAAGGTAAATGTCATCGAAACCGTAACGGTAAATGGCATGAACTGGGTTACAGGCTTTGCGAACCGCGTAAAAAGCCCCGTTGGGCTGCAGATAGGTGTCGTACAACTGCCAAATCATTTCGGGCCAGGCGGAATTCAGCATCCACTGCACCAGGCCTGTACTTTTAGGTTTGTGCGCAATAAATGCCTCGAACATCGGGCGCATCAGTTCGTAGTTGCTTACCTGGTTTTTAAAGGCAAACTCTTCCACACTGTTGGATTTTCCATATCGGGCATCATTTGCTTTCCGGATTCGGCTAAGGGTTTTAAAGTTATTCCGACCGGTATGAAACTCCCAGTATGTTGTGTCGATGGGCCAAAGACTTTCTTCGGGCAACATTTTTTTCAATGAAGCCAGTGGAGGAATATTCTCACCAGGACATGTTTCGGTATTAAAACCATAAGCGCCGCCCAAATCAGTATCGGTAAACCAGTAAACCGGCGGGGTGTAAGCGTAAGGCCCCAGCATTTTCATACCTGTTGGCCCGCTGATATCGCTTACCAGAGGAACTTCAGCAACAATATTATTGTCTTCGGTTCCGGCACCTCCGGCAGAAGTTACGTAAATGCGCGAAGGATCGTACTTTTTAAACAATTCGATGTATTTGTATTCCAAATCGGGATGCGGAAGTTTGTCGCTGCCCAGCATCCACACATAAATACTGGGGTGGTTTCTCAGCCACAACATCTGGTCTTTCCAGTAATTTGCAATCAGGTTAATATCTTCATCGGTAACTGCGCCGCCATATTTTTCATGGGTTGGTTTCAGCAGGTATTCCTCCCACTCCCAGTGACAGCTCCAGCCAATCATCACCAAAATACCGTATTCGTCGCAGAGGTCGTACAAATCTTCGGTTTTACCCCAGAAACCTTCGCAGCGGATGCTGTTCAGGTTCATGTGCCTGATGTATTTCATCTGGGCCTCAATGCTTTCGCGGTTGTCCTGCAGCAACATGTCATCAACCCAACCACCACCTTTGAGAAGCACAAATTTCCCGTTTACCTCGAAAGCACGGTGTTTGTCTTCATTCAAATAACTGTTGATTTCCCGGATCCCGTATTTCTTTTCAACCCTGTCGAATGTTTTATTTCCTGAAATGAATTCTGTTGTAACAGGATAAAGATTGGGTTCTCCCATTCCGTTGGGCCACCAGAGTTTTACGTTTTTTACTGAAAGCTGGCTGAATTCATCAAGTGAAAAACTGCACGACAACGTTTCTCCTGCCGGCACAGTAACCGGTTTTTCAACCACGCCCAAATCATAATTCACGCGAAGAATACCTTCAATTGGTTTATCAGAACTGTTTATCAATTCAGCCTGAATAAAAAGGTCGGCAGCATCAAGGGTTTGTTTGTTAACTTTGGAATACACAAACGGACTGCGGATTTTCAGCCCGTCGTTGATTTCGAGCAGAACCTCCCGGAAAATGCCCATGTTGCGATCGATGGGCAGCGGGTTCCAATCCACGAAACCGATGGAATATTCTCCATCGGCGTGCTGCCACATTTTCAACGCCACGGTATTTTTGCCCTCTTTTACAAAATCGTTTATTTTAAAGGTAAACATGAGATAGGTTCCTGCAAAATTCTCTTTGCTTTCCACCTTTTTACCGTTCACCCATAAATCGGCACGGTAATTAATGCCGTTAAACCGAAGGCTGATTATTTTTTCCAGATCGTCGTCACTGAGGTTAAATGAAGTCCTGAACCACCAGGGAGTTTTAAACTGCTCCGGATCCACATTCTGCATGTTAATACCAAAATACGGGTCTTCGATATAACCTGTGGTTGCCATACTTCCAAGCACCGTTCCCGGAACAATCGCTTCGAGCCAATCAACATCACTGAATTCATTCAGAGAAACAGAACTTTCATCGGTTCCTGCCAATTTTTCGCTGGTTTGCATTTTCCAACCCGACGAAAGTGTTTCTACCCGCGCCGTTAATGGTTTTTCGCTCGTGTTGCACGAGGCTGTAAATATCAACCCGGAAATTAAAAACCACATACCATGTTTAAATATATTCATCGTTGTCATTCTTGTATATAACTGTTTCAGATTCATCATTTTGCAAATTATTCAAAGTTCTCAAAGAAAAAACAAACGCAGCGTAAAAACTTCTTTTATTTTATTCATTTCACATTAGTTTTTAACTTTTCTGATTCCAGATTTAATTTAAAATCGGCACCAGCCTTCAGGTTGATTTTTTCTCTTAAAATCCGCGCCGGTCTTTAGGCTGGTGAATCCAATTTCCAATCAAATTCCGGGTTTAGGCCATTAATTGCTCTTTAATCAACATCTCCTTTTGCGGCTCATGCAACGTTCACTCTTTTTTGAACGAAAGTGGATGAGCCTGGTTTTTGCTCATTACTCTGACCCCAACTTGAAAGTTGGGGCTCGTTTTGTCTGCAAACCTTAAAATCAGCTCCCACCTTCAGGCTGGTTTTCCTTTTTTAAAATCAGCTCCAGCCTTTAGGCTGGTGAAAACAATTTCCAATCAAATTCCGGCTTTAGCCATTAATTTTGTTTTTTTAGTCGGACGATTCCGATATAAATATAATTTCGCAAATCAGGTTAAGACAATAGAATAACATGAAATCAACTACATTTTTCACACTGCTGGCTGCTTTACAGATATCAGCAATTTTTGCAGCTTTTGGCCAATCGAAGGAAAAACAGCCCGCCGAATATGTGAACCCTTTTCTGGGAACCGATTTTTTTGGGCATACCTTTCCGGGGGCTTCACTTCCGTATGCGATGGTACATTTAAGCCCGGATACCGGCACCGAAGGCTGGACCTATTGTGCCGGCTATGTTTACACAGATAATTCAATCATCGGTTTCAGCCACACGCACTGGAGCGGCGTTGGAATGGTAAACGGCGGCGAGGTGATGCTGATGCCCACGGTTTCGCAAAAACTTCAGGTTGTGCCGGGAACAGCGCAAAACCCCGACGAAGGATACCGTTCGCGTTTCGATAAAAAAGATGAATTTGCCTCACCCGGATATTATTCGGTTTTGCTGAAAGATTACGAAGTAAAGGTTGAACTTACCGCCACAAAACGGGCGGGTTTTCACCGTTACACTTTCCCAAAAACCGAAAACGCCAGGGTAATTCTTGATTTGGGCCACCAGATTGGAAACATGAAATCAACCGAATTATCGGAACTTACAATTATTGACAACAACCGGATTGAAGGCTGGAAAAGTGCAGGTTTGGGCAAAGTTTATTTCGTGGCCGAATTCAGCAAACCATTCAGGTATTACGGAACTTTCGACACAGAATATGTAACTCCGGAATCGGGTGGCAGTATCTGGCCTTATAAAAACGCTGAAAACGGAAATAAAAACGGGGCTTTCGTAACCTTTAACACTGCCGGAAATGAGCAGATTCTGGTAAAAGTGGGAATTTCTTACACCGGCATTGAAGGCGCCCGGAAAAATCTGCAGACTGAAATTCCGCACTGGGATTTTGACATGGTAAAAAACATTGCCACTGAAATATGGAATCACGAATTATCGAAAATAAAGATTGACGGGGCTACCGACGACCAGAAAGAGATATTTTACACCGCTCTTTACCACTCGTTTTTAGCGCAGTATATTTCGCAGGATGTGGATGGAAAATATCTCGACTCGGACGGAAAAATTCATGTAGCCAAAGATTTCGATTTTTACGGTTCGTTTTCGTGTTGGGACACTTACCGGTCGCAACACCCGCTGCTGACTTTGACAGCGCCGGAACACGTGAACAGCTTTATTAAATCGATAGCCGCCAAAACTGAACACTATGGCTGGCTCCCAGCACAGCATTTTCTGAATGTTTTTGGCGAGGCCATGGTTGGCGACCACCTGGTTCCGGTAATTGTTGATGCCTATATGAAGGGATTCCGCGATTTCGATGTGCAGTTTTTGTACGAAGCCATGAAAAAGAAAGCGCTTGAAAACCCAACGGAGACGCGTCTGGCGCACGCGGGCCGCTCAGGGCTCGACTATTACAAAACGCTGGGCTACACACCGGTCGACAAAATAACCGAATCGGTGCCCAACACACTCGAACTGGCTTACGATGACTGGTGTATTGCCCAACTGGCAAAAGAACTGGGAAAAAATGATGATTATGAACTGTTTATAAAAAGAGCTGGTTATTACAAAAACCTTTGGGACAAGGAAACTCAGTTTATGCGCCCACGCAAATCCGACGGTAACTGGCTGGAAGCGCTTAACGGTCGTGAACAGGAAATTGTAACCGAAGGAAGTAATTCATATTACAAATATTTCGATCCGCTGCTGGTTGGACGTCGGCCCAACCGTTATTACACCGAATCGAACGCCTGGCAATACATTTGGTCAGTTCAGCACGATGTGCAGGGATTGATTGATTTGTTCGGCAGCAACGAAAATTTTACAAAAAAACTGGATACCTTTTTTGAAATGAGCCCGCTGATTACCCCTCCTAAATATGTTGGCGTTGTAGGAACAATTGGTCAGTATGTACATGGAAACCAGCCGTCGCATCATGTTACGTATTTGTACAATTACGCCGGACAGCCCTGGAAAACGCAACAACGGGCACGACAGGTTTGCGAGGAATTGTATCGCAGCGGCCCGGGCGGTTTGTGCGGAAACGAGGACATGGGTTCGCTTTCGTCGTGGTATGTGCTGAGTGCCATGGGATTTTACCCGGTTACCCCGGGAGCGCCGCAATATGTCATTGGCAGCCCGTTGTTTGGAGAAGCAAAAATTTCGTTGCCTGGCGGAAAATCCTTTGTAGTTAAATCAATTAACAATTCGAAAGAAAATAAATACATTCAGTCGGCCACACTAAACGGGCAGCCTTTTAACCGCACCTGGATTGGTCATGATGAAATTGTAAAAAGCGGTGAACTTGTTTTTATAATGGGACCTGAACCCAATAAAAAATGGGGAACTTCCATACAAGGAGTGCCTTATTCAATGACAGGTAAATGACTTATTTATTGTCTCATAAAAAAAACAGTTTAAATTTAATTGGAATTTAATTAGAATATTCCAACTAAATCTTCTGCTTGATTATTATCTGATGATTTTTTTAAGAAATATTATATTTTATAATAAAAAAATATATACATTTGCTACCGACGCTAAATAACAATTTATTTATTCAATTCAGCAACTATTAAATCTGCATTATTGAATGCAGGAAAAATTTTTAACCACGTTCATTCTGATAATACTTCTGCCGACGGCATCTGAAACGGGGAAAAGCCCCGCAGGAATTTGAAATGCTATACATGACAGAACTAAAAATATTGAAGATGGGTACAAACCTGTTATTTTTTGTTGGGCGCTTAAAATAACCAATTGTAAGAATTAAACCGTTCATTTGCTGGACGGTTTTTCTTTTAAATCCCCTTCTGTTCCACCCAAATTAGTTTTGAAGTGTCGTAACCCCGTTTTTTTGCATGATGCAGAATCAGGTTTTTAACGTTTTCTTCAAGTTTTAGAGTCCGGCTTAAAATCCAGAGATATTTATCTGATTTACTGCCAATTAATGCCCATTGGTAATTATCTTCCACTTCCAGAATATAATAATCAGCATAAAAAATCCAGAAAAATGAAACTTTTAGTTTGCCGGGTTCATCAGTGAGTTTTGCTTTTCCTTCCGCAACGCTGAGTTCCCCATCCAGCGTATTTTTAAACCCCTGATTTAAAACTCTGATTTTCCCATCTTCGCGCATGGAATAGGTTGCTGTAACTCCAACCAAACCACGTTCAAAACTGTGGTCGAAGCGGGCAATTTCGTACCAGGTTCCCAAATAGCGTTGAAGGTCGAGTTCCTGTACAGTGGTTTTATCCATCATTTCTGATTTTTGGGTTTGACATCCGCCGGTAATGATTAAAAAAAGAAAAGCGATAAGAAAGTTTGTTTTGAGTTGAAAGGATTTCATAACCAATTAGTTTTATGATTCTGTTAAAAATATCAATTTATAAACAACATAAATGCCACAGATTCTCAGATTTTATTTTTCAATCAACCCAATCCTTCGAATCATTTCCATACACATCCTGCCGTTGTGGTAAGGGCCTTTCCACGGGCCGACTTTATCGCCCCGCAATGGTTTCAAATCAGCACCAACACCCCAGAACCATTCGCCTTTGGTTTTGTCGATGATGTGGTCCTGAATAAACTTCCAGCTTTTTTCGCACCGGGCAAGGTATTTTTTATCGCCGGTAATCTGAAAGGTGTTAAAAAACCCGACAACCGCCTCGGCTTGCGGCCACCAGTCGAATTGTTCCAGCAAATGGCCTTCGGCTTTTTCGTAATACATTCCTCCATGTGGAGCCAATCCTTCTGCAATGGTTACGTTAGTCATTTTAACTGCCACTTTTTCAACTTCTTCAACAATATCGTGATTGCCCAGCACTTCGGCAGCTTCGTGCATCAGCCAGGTGGCTTCAATATCGTGGCCGTAAGAGTCAATTTCTGAACGAACTGTCCAGTCCTTATCGAAGAACAGAATCAGATGACCCGTTTTTTCATCGAGAATTTTATCCAGAAATATCCTGATGAGGTGTTCCAGTTTTTCTTTCAGTTGATCATCCTTGTAAACACGATATAAATTGGTGTAAGCTTCCAAAATGTGCAGGTGGGTGTTCATCGATTTTTTCACATCCAAATCTTTTGGGCTTAAGCGCTGGTCGTCGGTCTCTTTCCAATCGGCTGTATTGGCTTCAATGTATCCGCCAAAATCAGGGTCGAATGCATACTTTTCCATCAGCATAAACATGGAAACAGCTAATTGTTTTGCCCTCTCATCCTTAAATGCCAGCCAGTATTCTGACATTGCATAAATAAAAAATGCCTCAGCATAAAACTGCTTTTTGGTATCATCGGGTTTTCCATCGGGGAAAACACTCCAGTAAATCCCGCCATTTTCGTTATCCCAAAAAGTTTCTGTAAGAATTCGGTATGCCTCATCTGCCATCTTTTTGTAAATGGCAGTCGGATAGAACCGGTATGCGGCCGAGAATGTCCATAAAATGCGGGTAGTCAGCACTGCAGACAAAGCAGCTTCGGGGTATTTTTTCCCATCGTTGGTTATCCTGCCAAAAAATGTTCTTCGGCTGGTATCGTAAGCCTCTTTTACCCAAAAATTCAGAATATTGTCGGTGAGTTCGTTTTCGAATTGTTTTTTAAAATCGTTCCAGTTCATGATAGTTTCGAGTTTAAAGTTCAAAGTTTAAAGTATGTCAGTATCAAGACTATTATTATCAGGACTTTGAATACTCATGACCAGTGACTAATGACTGTTCACTAATCATTTTCCTCTTTTTAAATTTATCATTTTTAATTTTTAATTTCGAATTAAAAGAACAAATTTTTATCGTGTTCCGGGAAAAATATACCGGCGTCGATGCGGATTCTGTCGAGGGTTTCCATTAAATCAAGGGTAGTTTGCCAGGTCATGATGTCACTTTCAATCCTCCCATCTTCAAGGCATTTCATTACATGGGCAGCTTCGTACTGATATCCCCATCCACCTTCGTGGGGTGGGTTGATTATCTGCGGTTCTGCCCCCTTTTTTACAACCTGTATTTTTGTAGGCATGTACCAGCGCGGGTTTAAAATCAAATATCCATCCTCGCACCAGTATTCGGTTTGGGTTGGGGAATGTGAAGCAAGGCTCGAGGTGAGATTTGCTATTTCGCCACCTGCATATTTAAATATAATGCTGATACTCTCCTCGATACCTGTGTGGCAAAAGTGTGCGAATGTTTTTACAGTTTTTGGTTTCCCAAGCGAAGTTAATGCTGCAAAAACCGGATAAAGTCCAATATCGAGCAGCGAACCACCCCCCAGATTTACATTGTACAACCTTTTTTCTTCAATAACCGGAGCATTAAAAGCAAAATCGGAACGTACAATCTGAAGTTTACCCAGTTCCCCCGATTTCAGGATTTCCATTGCTTTTTTAAAACTGGGTTGAAACATGGTCCAAAATGCCTCCATCAGAAAAGTATTGTTTTTTTTGGCGCAGGCAATCATTTCCGTAGCTTCTTTTTTATTGATAGCAAAAGCCTTTTCACATAAAACAGCTTTTTTATGATTGAGGCAAAGAATTGCGTGATCGTGATGAAAAGAATGCGGAGTGGCAATATAAACTACATCCACTTTCGGGTCGTTCACCATTTCAATGTAACTTCCGTAAGCCACCTCGAAACCAAATTCATTTTTGAAATCGTTTGCCTTTTGCCAATCGCGTGAGGCAGCCGCAAACAAATTTGCGTTGGGTAATAATTTTAAATCTGCCGCAAACTTTTTCGCGATATGTCCGCAACCTAAAATGGCCCAGTTGTATTTTTTCATTAGAAGCCCCCTGCATCCCCCCGATGGCCTGCCTGCCGGTAGGCAGGGGGGACTTTTTTCAAATTAATTATGTATTTTTTCTTTTCTTTTTAGCATTTCAACCAGCTGAGCCATCTTTTTGGCTCTTATTTCAGGATTTCGAGAAACCTGCAAACGGTAAATAATTGCATATCGGTTCACACTGTTTAACGAGTTAAAAAACTCTGCAGCTTCCGGATTTTTATCCAGTTCTGTTTGCAAATCTTCGGGAACAGAGGCCGTTTTTTGCGAATCATAAGCGTTATCCCAGGTTCCCCTCGCCTTGGCCACATCTATTGAAGCCATTCCTGCCGGTTTCATTTTTCCTTCGGCAATCAAATTTAGTACTTTTTCACGGTTAATTTTCGACCACCGACTTGTTGGTTTGCGCGGCGAAAAGCGCTGAATCCAGGTTTTTTCGTCATACGTTTTTTTCAACCCATCAATCCATCCAAAACAAAGAGCAACGTCGAGCGCTTGCTGGTACGATATAGAAACTACTCCGCTGTTCTTTTTTGCAATGCGAACCCATACACCTTTACTTTTAATGTTTTGATCAAGCCAGTTGATTAAAGCTTGCTCTGTTTCGAAAAGGATTACAGGTAAATCGTCTTTCATTTTCTTTCACACTTTGCAGATTTTATTAATAGCATGACTTTGAGTCATACAATGAATAAAAGCGAGTCATTCTCTGAATATGAACAATTAAAGTGCATTATTCTTATCAATCAGAAAGTTAATGGTTTTTACACTTTCGGCGGATCGCAATCCGTCTTCGGGCGTATTCATGCAGTAATCAATTAACCTTTCTACAGTTGTGGTTGCCACGTGCATCCGTGTGTCTGACGAGGCATAATAAATAAATACCTCATCGTTTTCATTGCGAATCCAGCCGTTGGTAAACACCACATTTGAAACATCTCCTATCCGTTCATCACCTTCGGGAGCTAAAAAATATCCACCGGGCCGGGCAATCAGTTTCGATGGATCTTCCAGCGAAGTCATAAACATAAAAAGAACATAACGCAATCCGGCAGCACAACCACGTACGCCGTGCGCCAGATGAAGCCAGCCTTTGTCGGATTTAATGGGCGCCGGTCCCTGCCCATTTTTAAGCTCCTTTATGGTATGGTAAATTTTCTCGTCGATGATTTTTTCTTCGGGTGCTTCTGCATTCATAATGTCGGCTACAAGCGCCCAACCAATTCCGCCACCGCCGCCAACTTCAATAAATCCATCCTGCGGGCGGGTGTAAAAAGCATATTTTCCCTGCACAAACTCGGGGTGTAAAACCAGGTTACGTTGCTGGCCGTGGTGCGAAATAAAATCGGGCAGGCGTTCCCAATTTACCAAATCCCTAGTACGCGCAATTCCGCCGCTTGCCGTTGCCTGCGATGTATCTCCGGCAGGTGCATTTTTGTCCTTTCTTTCAGAACAGAAAATACCGTAAATCCAGCCGTCCTGGTGTTGGATCAAACGCATATCGTAAACATTGGTTTCGGGTAATTCTGTTTCGGGAAGCGTTACAGGCCTGTCCCAAAAACGCCAGTTGTCAATTCCGTTCGGACTTTCGGCCACAGCGAAAAACGATTTGCGATCCCAGCCCTCAACCCTCACCATCAGTAAATACCGGCCATCCAAATAAATAGCGCCGCTGTTAAATGTGGCGTTCACACCAATTCGCTGCATCAAAAACGGGTTTGTTTCGTAATTTAAATCATATCGCCAGTTTAGCGGAACATGTTCAGCAGTAATAATGGGTCTTTTATACCGCAGGTAAATTCCATTGGAACCTTTTTTTACCGGCTTGTTCTTTTTCGTGATCAGCTTTTCATGTTCCTTTACCAGTTTCGCCAATCTCTTTTTAAATTCTTTTTTAGTTGGTATCATAAACAGTTTCGACTTTAAATTTTCGAGTTTCAAGTTCAGAGTTCCAGGTATAGAGTTCAGCGTGTTTTTTAACCCTGAACTCTGAACCCTGAACTAATTTATTCTTCGGGTAGTTTATCCCACCATGTTTTCTTCAGGATAAAACCACAAACAATAGTAATAATTATTGTAATATAAATTGGGAATGCTTCCTTTAAAACGATGTAAATGGGCAGGGCAACCAAAGCGGTTTGACCGATGGTGCCAATAACCACATTGAACATATCCAGTTTAAAATTTTTATTGGGTTGAAATGAAGGATCTTCAGCCATTACTTTGCGTTTTACAGGGCCCCAGAATCCCCACGGCTTAACAGTTTTATAAAATTCCTTCAGGGTTGCTTCATCGGTTGGTTTTGTGAGTAATGTACCAAGAACTGCGCCCACTATCGAAATCAAGAGCAGATATGGGAAATAATATAAATCAAGGGTGTTCGAAAAAATGTAGGGAAATATGAGTGCAGGAATCAAACCTGCCACCATTCCCCAGAAATAACCATAACCATTAAATCTCCACCAGTACCATTTCAGCACATTCGATACCACATAACTTCCATACAACGCTGATACAATCCATTGCAACATGCTGTTCACATTTTGGGCATATATTCCAAAAATAATACTGACAATTACCACAACAATTCCAACAATGTAATTCATGCTTTTAATCTGCCGGGTTGAGGCTTTGGGTTTAACATACCGAAGGTATATATCGTTTACAATATAAGCCTGTGAAGCATTTAGCGTACCGGCAAAAGTACCATTGAAAGCTGCGAGAAGTCCGGCAAGCAGCAGGCCCATAAATCCGACAGGCACAAATTCAGCAATGGACGAAGGCAGAATCTGTTCAAAATCAATCTGGCCGCCAACCATCAGGTTCAGCCTGTCGTAATAAAGAATTCCGAGAATTGCAAAACCGGCAATCATAAAATAGCGGATGGGCATCAGCACCACTGAAACAAATCCACTCATTTTGGCGGCTTCCTTAGGTGATTTCGTGGACAGCACTTTTTGCATATCGTACGTTGGCGCTGGTCCTGCAATTGAAACAAGTAATCCTTTAAATACCATCATCATAAAGAAAATGGTAAAAAGTGAATAACCATCGCTGGCGATTTTGGCATTCACCTCGTCAATTATTCCACGCCAGTCAAGGTCGAGGTTCCATCCAAAAAACGGAGAATGCCAGCCTTCAGGTACATTTAATGTTTCCACGGAAAGAGCTTTCATCGCCAGTATTCCGATTAAAATGGCCGATATTGTCATAATAATATATTGCAATACATCGGCCCAGACAATACTGGCCATTCCACCAAGCACAGCATAAAAAACAGCGAATAATGTAAATGCAATTCCATAAATATGAGGAACATAAGCCGGAGAAACAGTAAATGGAACATAAGGAGCAACCATGTCCCAGGGAATAAAAATCATAACAAATTTTCCAAGACCGATAAAACCGTAGGCCAAATATCCAAGACAAAGAATCAGAGCAAAAAACACTACAACTCCATGCGATAAACGGCTGTCGATCGAACGGCCAAAACGGGTATTTATCCATTCGGCCCCCGTGGTTACCTTCGACCTGCGCAACCAGATACTCAAAAAAACCATTAAAAAAACCTGGTTAAAAACAGGCCACAACCAGGGAATCCAGATACTTTTCAATCCATATACAAAAAGCAGGGTAACCAGCCACATTGTTCCTGATATATCAAACATACCCGACGCATTGGAGATACCAAGCATATACCACGGCAATTTGTTGCCGCCGAGCATATAATTCGATTTGCTTTTATGAGCTACTTTTCTGAGGACAAGCCCAATTACTACCGTGGATACCAGATAGATAACAATAACAAGAATGTCGATAGCAGTTAATTTCATGATTCGGTTAATTTAGTTTATTTCGATATTACACTGATGGAACAACCTTTTTTCGGTTACAAATTAAATCAGGCCGTTGTAAAAAAGGCAATTTTACGATAAAATTTTGGGTTGAATATCCAATTGTTTCAGAAAAATACAATCGAATACAGAATCAGGTTTATTTGCAGTTTTATAATAATTCCCAGTTTCGCAATATTAACATCGTCAAGTATGCCGTCGTTGACAGGTAACAGGTTTAGCAGACTTGTTAGTGTGCGAAGCTCCTGACAACGTCACAAACAACCAGTTTAATCACTCCGGATACCCTGTAATCTTCCGAATTTCATGATAAAACGGCTCCAGCTTTTTGTACATCTTTTTATAAACTTTTTTATAAAGCTGATCATATATTTTTACATGGTTCTGATTGGGATGAAATTCATCCTTAATTTGAACCATTTCACGAACTGCATCCTCAATCGATTTAAAATTCCCTGTTCCAAAGGCAGTTAAAACTGCGGCGCCCAAACCTGAAGTTTCGGGAGTTTTGCCGCGAACAACCGGCAGGTTAAAAATGTCGGCGGTAATCTGACAGATTTCGTCGCTTTTTGACGCTCCCCCTGAAACCGCAAGTTGATGGATTTTTGTTTTCGATACTTTTTCTATTTTTTCCTTTCCATCGCGAAGTGCATAAACAAGGCCTTCGATTACGGCCCGGTAAATGTGCGGCTTTTTGTGAACGTCGCCAAAACCAATCATTGCGCCTTTAGCAACAGGTTGCGATAGCCCGGGACTCCAGTAAGGCTGAACCATTAAACCCATTGAACCGGGCGGCGACTGGCAAAGCATTTCGTTTAAAACTTCTTCGGCAGCAATCCCCCGTTCTTCAGCTTCGTTAATTTCTTTACAGGCAAACTCATTTTTAAACCAGCTAA
>JBBIVS010000017.1:0-6128 GCA_037439605.1 Draconibacterium sp.
ATGGCCGTATACAGCTGAACGCCGGGTTCGGTGGTATACATTTCCATTCCAGGCCGGTATCGGGTTCATAAACCTGTGCTGTGAGTTCCGGCATTCCGCCGCTATTGCCGGTAACAAAATTATGATCATATCCGCCAACGTCAATCAGGCCAATCCGTTCGCCAATCGGATGAAAACTGCTGAAATCAAGGTAAATGGAATTACGAAGGAAGCTTATCGGTTAAAAGTAAGTTCAAAAGAAGGAATTCAAATTGCGGGTTCCGATGCAGCCGGGATTTTTTATGGAATACAATCATTATTGTCACTGATTCCGGCAGGATCAAGTCAAAATGAAGCAGTAGTAAAGGAGGTGCTGATTAACGATGCGCCCCGGTTTGGTTTCCGGGGATTTTTACTGGACGTGTCGCGTAACTTTCAGAAAAAGGAAGCGGTGCTGAAACTGATTGATTTGTTGTCGTTTTATAAAATTAACGCGCTTAATTTCAGAATGACTGAAGATGAAGGCTGGCGGCTTGAAATTAAAGGATTGCCTGAACTGACCGAAGTTGGCGCAAAACGCGGCCACACACTCGACAGCAAGGATTTTCTCCCGCCTTCGTTTGGTTCGGGGCCATTTACCGATGCTGAAAATAACCACGGAACAGGTTTTTACACGCGCGCCGATTTTATTGAAATTCTGAAATATGCCAACCAGCGGCACATCCAGATTGTACCCGAAATCTGTTTCCCAAGTCATGCCCGTGCAGCCATTAAGGCGATGGAAAAACGTTATCGGTTTTATATGGAACAAGGCGACCAAAAAGCTGCTGAAGAATTCCGCCTGATTGACCCGGAAGATAAATCGGTATATCTGTCGGCGCAATGCTACAAGGACAATATTGTAAATATTGCCAGCGAATCGTGTTACCATTTTTACGAAACGGTGGTTGCCGATATTGTTGACATGTACACCGAAGCCGGATTAAAACTGTCGTTTTTTCATACCGGCGGCGATGAAGTTGCCAACGGCGCATGGACAAAATCTCCCCAAATTGATGAGCTTTTCAAAACCAATCCGGATCTTAAATCCACCCACGACCTGCACGCTTATTTTATCAGCAAAATGATGGGGCGGCTTCAAAAATACAACCTTACTTTTGGCGGTTGGGAAGAAGCTGTTTTAAAGCGCGATGAGCAGGGTGTTGCCACCATCAATCCTGAATTTACTGATAAAAAGCTAATCCCTTATGTTTGGGACAACACCGGCAAAAACGCCGATTTGGGATACCGCATCGCCAATACCGGTTATCCGGTAATACTTTGCAACGTTACCAATCTCTATTTCGATTTGGCTTACAACACCGACCCAAAAGAGCCCGGATTGTATTGGGGCGGATTTCAGGATGCCATCGACCCGTTTGTGCTGATTCCGTTTGATGTGTTTAAATCGGCCATTTACAATGATTACGGCATTTTTACAGGTGAAGATGTTTCAACCGTTGGAATGGAATTTTTAAAACCTGAAAACCGGAAAAATATTCTGGGTTTGCAGGCACAGTTGTGGACTGAAACCGTGAAAGGGCAGGAAATGATGGAGTATTTTCTTGTTCCAAAACTTTTTGCGTATGCTGAAAAAGTGTGGGCAAAAGCGCCGAAATGGGAAACTGAACCCGACGCCGGAAAGCGGATTCAGGCCATTAAAAAAGAGTGGAACGAACTGGCCAACAGAATCGGACAAAATGAATTTGCACGGCTCGATAAAATGCCGGGTGGTTTTGCCTACCGCATTCCGTTGCCCGGGGCAGTGATTGAAAATGATACTTTAAAGGCAAATATTTCATTCCCCGGATTAACCATTCGTTACACGGTTGACGGAACAGAACCTGACATCAGTTCCCCGGTTTACACTGAACCGTTAAAAGTTAGCGGGAAAGTGAATATCAGGGCATTTGCACCAAACGGAAGACCGGGAAGAAGCTGTCATTTGAACTGAACAAAAGTGTCGTTTGGTTTGAAAATTTCTTAGTGAATCTTGGTGACTTAGAGTCTTTGTGGTAAGAAAAAAAATCGCCACTAAGGCACAAAAGCACCAAGTTTCACAAAGCAAAAACTTATCTATACAAGATTGAATAATAAATAGAGCAATAAAAATATAGCATGAAAAAAATAGCAGTTGTTGGTTTTGGGTTTATGGGATTGACCCACACCATTAATATTCTGAAAAATCCTGAGCTGGAACTTGTCGCCATTGTTGACAAGAATCCTGAAAATATCAGGAAAAACCTGACTGAACAGGTGGGCAATTTTTCGACAGGAACGCTAAGCGAAGATGTGGTTTCGAAAATAAAGATTTACACTGATCTGAAAGATTGTCTCTCGGCCGAAACGCCTGATATCTGCGTTATTGCGGTGCACACCAACCTGCATTTCGAACTAACGAAAATGGCACTTAACGCGGGGGCAAATGTTTTTCTGGAAAAACCTTTTTGTCTTGATGTTGCCGAAGGAAAGGAACTGATTGAACTGGCTGCTGAAAAGAAACTTTTGCTCATGATTGGTCATGTTGTTCGTTTTATGCCTGCTTATCAAAAACTAAAAAACTGGGTTGATTCCGGTGAGTTTGGAAAACTGAAATTTCTCTCTCTTTCCCGTTTTTCGGGAGTTCCGGCATGGGGACAATGGAAAGAAAAACAGCAGGATTTTGGCTCGTCGGGCGGTGCTTTATTCGATTTGGTGATTCACGATATTGACTTTGTTCAGTGGCTTTTGGGCAGCCCCGAAAGTATTGATTCAACCCGCCTCCCGGGAAAACTCAGCCGTCACGATTATGTAACTGCGATGTGGAAATATCCTTCGGGTGTAACCGCGAAAATTGAAGGTGGTAATATTTTCCACACTTCATTTCCTTTCCGGGCCGGTTATATTGCCGGTTTTGAAAATGCAAGCGCGGTTTTCAGCAGTAACAGCCCCGACATAAAAGTTACCACCGATACCGAAACAACTTTGATTCCTGCCGGCGATGCCATGTTGGGTTATTCGGGCGAACTGGAATATTTTCTGGAATGCCTGGAAAATAAAGCCAAACCTGAAAAATGTATGCCCGAATCGGCCCTCAAAACCATTGAAATTTGTTATCAACACATTTAAAATATCACAGAAATGAAAAAAGAAGATTTAGCCCTGCACGGAGGCCCAAAGACCATTGATAAAAACTTTCACTGGCCCATTTTTGATGAAAACGAAGTAAATGCTGTGGCAGAAATTGTTAAATCGGGAGCTTGGGCAAACCCCAATTGCGACGGACTTGTAGCCGAATTTGAAAAGGAATTTGCAGAATATTGCGGCGCCAAATATGCCATCACCTGCGTAAATGGTTCGGTGGCGCTGCGTTTGGCGCTTATTGCGTGTGGAGTTCGGCCCGGCGACGAAGTGATTATTCCTCCCTACACTTTTATTGCAACCGCATCGATTGTGGCAGAAGCCAACTGTGTGCCGGTTTTTGTTGATATCGACCCGGAAACTTACAACCTCGATCCGGCAGCCGTTGAAAAAGCAATCACCCCGCGCACCAAAGTGATTATTCCGGTGCATTTTGCGGGTCAGGCCTGCGATATGGACGCAATTATGGCCATTGCGAAAAAGCACAACCTGAAAGTGATAGAAGACGCTGCACATGCGCACGGTGGCGAATACAAAGGCAAAAAGCTGGGAAGCATTGGCGATGCCGGATGTTTCAGTTTTCAGTCGTCGAAAAATCTCACCAGCGGCGAAGGCGGAATTGTAATTACCAGCGATGAAAAGCTCGCAAATATGGTTGATTCACTTCGCAATGTAGGCCGGGTAAAAGGAGGTCAGTGGTACGAACATCATAACCTGGGCTGTAATTACCGCATGACCCAGTTGCAGACCGTTATTCTTCAGCATCAGTTAAAAAGACTTGAGGAACAAACGCAAATACGCAACGAAAACGGGATTTACCTGAATTCGCTGCTCGAAAAAATCCCGGGAATTTCGCCGCTGACACGCGGACATGGAGAAACGCTGCACACTTATCACCTATATATTTTCAGGTACGACAAAGCCTTTTTCAATAACCTGCCTAAAAACGAATTCGCAAAAATGTTAGCTGCCGAAGGTGTTCCGTCGTTTATGGGATATCCTGAACCACTGTACAAACAGATAGTTTTTCAGAAGAAAAATTTCATGTGTTATTACATTCCCGAGGAAATGGATTACACAGCAGTACACTGCCCTGTAACCGAAAAGGCTTGTTATGTGGAGGCAGTCTGGATTTTGCAACATGCCATGCTTGGCACAAAAGCAGATATGGAAAAGTTTGCCGAAGCCATTCAGAAAATTCAAAATGCAGTAAACCAATAATATGGAAATCAAACGCCTGCTTTCGCTCGACGCATTCCGGGGATTTACCATTGCGGCAATGATTCTGGTGAATTTTCCCGGAAACGAAAACTTTGTTTTTGCACCATTGCAACATACCAAATGGAATGGCATTTCGTTTACCGACCTTATTGCGCCATTCTTTTTGTTCATCGTTGGGGTATCAATTGCATTTGCCTATACAAAACGAATTCAGGCGGGTGTTAAGCCAAAAGAAATGTACGCGAAGATTTTTACCAGGGCACTGAAAATATTTGCGGTCGGTATGGCGCTGAACCTGATGGGAATTTTGGGCGATTTCAGTTTCGAAGAGTTGCGCTGGACGGGGACATTGCACCGAATCGCCATTGTTTTCCTGGTTTGTGGATTGCTGTTTTTGCACACAGGATGGAAAGTGCAGGCAATTGTTGGGGCCGTTGTTTTGGTGGGTTATTGGCTGGCAATGACCCTGATTCCCACTCCAGGATACGGTGTGCCGATGCTTGAGCCGGGTGTTAATCTTGCCGCCTGGGTTGACAGTAAATATTTACCCGGAAAAATGTGGCAGGGAACCTGGGATCCGGAAGGGATTCTCAGCACCTTCCCCTCGATAGTTACCGGAATTACGGGAATGCTGGCAGGCGCTGTTTTGCTCTCGAAAAAAACACAGGAAATGAAGGTGATGGAACTGTTTACCATCGGTTTTATTGCTTTCGTTGCAGGTGTGGTTTGGAATTGGGTGTTCCCGTTAAACGAAAATCTGTGGACAAGTTCGTTTGTGCTTTTTACCTCGGGACTGGCAGCCATGACACTCGCTGGAAGTATATTTCTGGTTGATATTCTGAATTACAGAAAAGTGGCCGATATCGGGATAATTTACGGTTCAAACGCAATCACAATTTACGTTTTGGGCGATTTGCTGGCACTGATTTTTTACGGTCTGCAAATCGGCGGCGCTAGCCTGAACATGCATTTTTTCAATGCGTTCACTGCCATCGGTGTTGCTCCCAAAGTGGCAAGTATGCTTTATTCGCTCATTTATGTAAGCATCAATTTTATTCCGGCTTACATTCTTTATAAAAAGAAAATCTTCATCAAATTATAAAACGATAAATGACAAATCCAGAGAATCGCACCAGTCAGCAAAACATAATAGTCCCAATTATACTGATTGGGGCACTCTTTTTTATTTTCGGATTTGTAACGTGGCTCAACGGAATTTTGATGCCCTATTTGCAGATTGCCTGCGAACTCACCAATTTTCAGGCGGCTTTTGTGGTTTTTTCGTTTTACATTTCTTACACATTAATGGCATTGCCGTCCTCCAAAATTCTGGAAAAAACCGGATTTAAACGGGGAATTATGTTGGGATTGCTGATTATGGCTGTGGGTACAATGGTTTTTATTCCTGCCGCCATGTACCGCACTTTCAGCATTTTTCTGATTGGACTTTTTATCATGGGAACCGGATTGGCGCTGTTGCAAACTGCGGTTAATCCGTACATCACAATTCTTGGCCCGCGCGAAACTGCTGCTGTCCGGTTCAGTATTATGGGCATTTGCAATAATGTCGCCGGTGCAATTGGCCCGCTGGTGCTGGCTTATTATATTCTGAATGATGGCGATGCTTTTATTGCCGGTCTTCAAATGATGAACGAGGCAGAGCGGGTTATTGCGTTGGATGGCCTGGCGCAGCGGGTCATTTTTCCATATTTAATCATGACAATCGTTTTGGTAGTGCTGGGTTTTCTGGTCAAATTCTCGCCCCTGCC
>JBBIVS010000017.1:6178-15297 GCA_037439605.1 Draconibacterium sp.
TATCTTGTGTTTGGTGTTATTGCACTTTTCTTTTATGTTGGGGTTGAGGTAATTGCCGGAAATACCATTGTGGGATACGGCCTTTCGTTGGGAATTCCGGTCGATTCGGCCAAATCGTACACCACAATGGTAATGGTCACCATGCTTGTCGGGTATGTAATTGGAATTATTCTGATTCCTAAAATTCTTTCGTACCGCAAAGTACTGATTTCGTCAACCGTTTTGGGACTGATTTTTTCGGTGTTTGCTTTGATTGTTCCCCCGCATTTGTTTTTTATCATTCCCTGGCTCGAAATAAAACTGCCTTATACGGTGATGTTTATTGCTTTGCTTGGGCTTGCCAATTCCATGATTTGGCCTTCCATCTGGCCGCTGGCCATCCATAAACTCGGCCGGTTTATCAAACAGGGTTCGGCGCTGCTGATAATGGCCATTGCAGGCGGGGCTGTTCTTCCTGTGGTTTGGGGACAGCTTTCCGATATCTGGTCATCCCGCGAGGCTTACCTTATTTTAATTCCGGCGTACCTCATTATTTTTGGGTATGCGCTTTACGGGTACAAAATCACTTCCTGGAAATCGCTGAAGAAGTAATCTGACTTTAAAATCTCCATGTTTTATTTGTTGAGGAAGGAAGAATACATCCAAACTAATTTTTCCTGTAATCTGATGTAATCGCTCATCAGCGCATTTGTGCCTTCATCCCCGGCATCGGCAGAGAGTGCAAGCAATTCGCGTTCAAGAATAATGATGGTTTGAAACGAAGTCAGAATATCTTCAACCGCGGCAATACCATCGCTGATTTGAGCGCTTTCCTGAATTTTCGCAGTCTTCCGGTACTCACTGTAATTATGATTGGGAATGTATCCCAACGTCAGGATTCTTTCGGCAACCTCATCAATCTTCAAAAATAAATCATTGTACAACTCTTCAAACTTCAGATGAAGTTCAAAAAACTTTTCCCCTTTGATGTTCCAATGATATCCCCTGGTATTCTGATAAAAAATAGAATAGTTTGATAATAACTCGTTGAGTTTTTCGGCTAAATGTTTGGCTTTTACACTGTCAAGCCCGATTGCATTTAAGTTTTCCATGTTGTTAAATTTTAAATATTAAATTGTTTTACATTCATTTTTACTGGCTTTTTAACAATTTTTGGAGTGTTGTTGTTTAAAAAATACTACATAAAAGCTAAACAAAAAATTAATATTTTGAAGAATGTTGGATTATTGAAGATTTTAAACAATTTTAAAGCAAACTTAAAAAGATGAAAATCCTTCATACTTCCGATTGGCACCTCGGTAAACGCCTCGATGATTTTTCGCGGATGGAAGAACAGCAGGCTGTTTTACAGGAAATCTGCGAAATTGCCGAACTTGAAAAAGTGGATGCTGTGCTTGTTGCCGGCGATTTGTTCGACACTTTTAATCCGCCCACCGAAGCTGTAGATTTGTTTTACAAAACCTTAAAGCGATTAACAAACAATGGCAGCCGGCCGGTTATTGCCATAGCCGGAAATCATGATTCGCCCGACCGCATTGAAGCGCCCGACCCGCTGGCAAGGGAATGCGGGATTATTTTCGCAGGTTATCCCAACTCGAAAGTAACCCCTTTTGAACTCGATTCAGGATTGAAGATTTTGACCAGCGACGAAGGTTTTCTTGAATTGCAACTTCCTGAAACAAATGTTCCGCTGCGAATTTTACTGACCCCCTATGCGAACGAGTACCGTTTAAAAACCTGCCTGGGGCTTGAAAACAACGAAGAACAATTAAGGACGGTACTTCAGCAAAAATGGCAAACCCTGGCTGAAAAATATTGCGACAACAAAGGTGTAAACATTTTGGTAACTCATCTTTTTATGATTGAGAAAGGCGATCAGTTACCCGAAGAACCGGATGATGAAAAACCCATTCTGCATGTTGGCGGCGCTCAGGAAGTTTATACCGAAAACATACCGAAGCAAGTTCAATACACAGCTTTGGGACATTTACACCGGATGCACAAAGTTGATGGTGAGCCTTGTCCGGTTTACTATAGCGGCAGTCCGTTGTCGTACAGTTTTGCTGAAGCCAATCAGAAAAAATATGTTTTGTTGATTGATGTTGAACCCGGTAAGCAAGCCGAAGTTTCTGAAACAGAATTAACCAGGGGCAAAAGGCTGCTTCGGAAACGTGCTGAAGGATTGGAGGAAGCTTTGCAATGGCTGGCACAAAATCAGGATGCCCTGGTGGAACTGACTTTGGTTACCGAAACGTTTCTGACAGCGCTCGAACGACGGCAAATCAATGCTGTACATGCTGGTGTGGTGGCGGTAATTCCCGAAGTTATCAGTCAAAATGTTTTGGGTGGCAGCCATCAAAAACAGATTGATTTGAGCCGGAGCATGGAAGACTTATTCCGCGACTATTTCAGACACGAAAAAGGGCAGGAGCCAAACAACGAAATCATGAACTTATTTATCGAAATTTTAGCCGAAGACGAACAATGATACCCGTACAACTCACCATAAAAGGCCTGTATTCGTACCAGGAAAAACAAACCATCGACTTTAAAAAACTAACGTCAGCAAACCTTTTTGGCATATTTGGGACCGTCGGCAGCGGAAAGTCCTCCATTCTGGAAGCCATCACTTTTGCCATTTACGGCCGCTCCGACCGGCTCAATCTTGCAGGCGACAACCGGTATTACAACATGATGAACCTGAAATCGGATGAACTGCTCATCGACTTTATTTTCGAAACAGGTAAAAACCAAACTGCTTACCGCGCAACCGTGAAAGGCAGGCGGAACAGCAAAAATTTCGATGATGTAAAAACCATTGAAAGACAGGCTTACCAGAGAAGTGGAAATGAATGGCTGCCAGTGGAGACCGATACTTTGGAAGCCGCGATCGGTTTAAGTTACGACAATTTTAAACGGACGATTATCATTCCGCAGGGCCAGTTTCAGGAGTTTTTACAGTTGGGGAACAAGGATCGCACGCAGATGATGAAGGAGCTTTTTAATCTTGGAAAGTTTGAGTTTTACAACAAGGTCACGTCCCTCGAAACAAAAAATAACGCCCAAAAGCAAAACATCGGCGGGCAGTTGCAACAGTTGGGAGAACTTGATCCCGAACAATTGAAAACATTCGAAGAACTACTTATTCAGTTAAAAAAGGAGATTGAAGAACTTGATTTTAAACTGAAATCACAAAACGAAAAGGACAAGCAGTGGCAGCAAATTCAGGAACTGGCGAAAAAACTGGAACTGGCCGAAAAATCACTTTCAGAATTGAAGGAAAAAGAGCCTGCTTTTGCGCAAATGGAGAAAAAACTGGCAGAGTATGAAAAATGTGTTTTGCAGTTTAAAAACAGGATTGAGACATTGGAGGCCAGCAACAAAAAGATTTCGCAAAAAACGGCGCTCATCGAAAACGATACCGAAAAACTGAAAGCACAGGAAGCTGAAATCAGCAAGAGTGAAGCGGCCCTGCTTGAAATAAAACCGGATTACGAAAACCGCGAATTGCTGAAACAACGGGCGGAAGAGCTGGGGAAACTGGTTCAGATTGGTGGGCTCGAAAGTAAGATTGCCAAAGAAAAGGAACGTTTGACGAATGGGGCGACTGTATTACAGAAAACATCAGAAAACATTGAAAATCTGAAAGCTGAAAGAGAAAATCTGATTATTCAGATTAAGGATGAAAAGCAAAAACGGCCCGATTTGGCGATGTTGTCTGAGGTAAAAACCTGGCATGTTCAGAAGGAAAATCTGGAAAAGCAAAAATCGGAAACTGAAAAGGAAACTGTTAAACTCGAAAATGAAGGAAATGCATTAAAAAAAGCGGTTGACGAATTATTCAGCTTACCTGTTTTCGATGGTTTTTCTGAAAAGCAGGAACTTCAAAAAGCAATTCAACATCTTCTGGTTCAGATTGAACTGAAAAAACAGGAAATCAAAAACATTGAAACCGAATCAACCCATCTTCGGGTAAAAGCACAACTTGAAAAGTATGCACAAACTTTGCACGATGGCGAGCCTTGTCCGTTGTGCGGTTCTCTTCACCACCCCGAAAAGTTTAGTGCAGCAGGCATTCGCGAAGAGTTAAACAGGTTGGAAAAAGCAAAATCGGATGTTGAAAAAGTTTCAGAAACAATTTCAGATACAATCAACAAAATCAGGACTTTCGATACACAAATCAGCCAAAATGCCAAAATTTTTGCTGAATGGAATGAAAAACTGAATCAGCACAGGTTGAGCCTGGAAGCTCATTTTGCTCAATTCAAATGGCCGGGTTTTGAAAAAATGGCGGAAGTGAACAACGCTTTTAATAAGGCAGCAAATATTCAGAAGGAAATTAAAAAGAAGGAAACCCACCTGGAGGAAATTGATGGAAACCTTGAAACTGCACAAAAGGACAAAGAGCGTTTTCAAACCGAAATTGAAAAAATCAGAACTGCAATAACCGCGTATGAAACCGGGTTACAAACTTTGCAGGGACAGTTAAAACTGATTTCCACTGAACAGTTTCAGGATAAAACGGTGGTTGAAATTGATGCCGAAAGTAAGGCGCTGTTAGAAAAATATGTGGATTTGGAGAAACAGTTTAACAGCCTCACCGAAAAACTCGTCGAATTACGGAAAGCACATGATATGCTTAGTGGCAGTTTAACGGCAAACAAACATGAATTGGAGGAGGAGCAGAAAATGAATTCCGGGCTTTTGACTCAGTTAAACGAGCAACTGCAACAGTCAGAATACAAAACAATTGAAGAGGTTAAACAGGTTTTGGCCCAGCCGGTGGATACTGAAAAACAAAAACAGGCCATTGATAGTTTCAAACAAAACCTTGCGCTGGCAACCGGCAGATTCGCGGAATTGCAGGCCGAAATGGGTGCCCGGGTTTACGATGCAGAAGCACACCGGAAAGTAAAGGAAGAAATTTTGGAGATTGAAAAAAGTAAATCGGCAAAAAACAAGGAGCAGGGAAAAACTGAAGAATTGCTGTTAAAGCTCAGAAAAGACATTGAAAACCAGGCAGTTTTGCAAAAACAATTCGAACAGCTTGAATTGCGGGCAGAGAATATCCGCACCATGAAATCGCTGTTTAAGGCAAGTGGTTTTGTAAATTACATCTCGTCGGTTTACCTGCAAAACCTTTGCAACGCCGCCAACGGCAGGTTTTTTCAGTTGACGCGCCAAAAACTGAGCCTCGAAATTACGCCTGACAATAATTTTCAGGTGCGCGATTTTATGAATGGTGGCAGAGTACGCAGCGTTAAAACCCTTTCCGGCGGACAAACTTTTCAGGCGGCCTTGTCGCTTGCTTTGGCATTGGCCGACAATATTCAGAAAATCACCGAATCGAACCAGAACTTTTTCTTTTTGGACGAAGGTTTTGGCTCTCTCGATAAAGAATCTTTAGCCATTGTTTTCGACACGCTGAAAACGCTGCGGAAGGATAACCGGATAGTGGGCGTTATTTCGCATGTGGAGGAAATGCAGCAGGAAATCGACGTTCATTTGCGGATTGAAAATGATGAAAACAGGGGCAGTATCATCAGGGAAAGCTGGATGGTGTAAAAAGCGAAAATTAAGATTTGAATCGGTTGGTTTTAAGGGGTAAAACTGCTACGCCAAATATTGTTTCATTCCTGGTTTCATCGATCATGCCTCTGCTGATTAATTAAAACCCCTTTAAGTGCCGAATCTGCATTAATATTTTCTGTTTCGAAAATGTACCGTTTGAACTTATTTCGCTGGGAGGTCGGGGGGAGTGAACTGGTGGAGGAGGAATTGATTTTGGGTGAAACAAAACCGTTGGAGGTATTTTTTTGGAAACTGAAAGAATTAAAATTGAAGTTTTATTGAGTTTCAACCCAATACCACCATCCAAAACGGAATAATCACCATCGAAAGCAGCGTTGACAAAACCACAATCCGCGCCACCAGCGAAGTTTCGAGTTTGTACTGTACGGCCAGCGCGTAAGGAGTTAACCCCAGGGGCATGGCCGATTCCAGTATTGTAGCTTTAAACTGCATGGCATCCATTCCCGAATTTCTGACAGCCAGATAAAACAGAAACGGCAGCACAAGCATAATAACCACCGACCAGGCCAGTGCAGTCGACCAATCTTTTAAACTGCCTCTCCTGTGTAATCCCAGAAATATTCCGAGCGAAAATAAAACCACTGCTGTCACAGAACCGGCAAAAAGCTGGATGGTGTCGGTAATCACCTCCGGGAGTTTCAGATTAAAAAATACGATAAAAAGTCCTGAAAAAACCGATAACATCAATGGATTTCTGAATTGATGTACAATCAGTTGCCTGAAACTGAAATTGTTTTTTCCGCTTAGCTCAATTAGCGTAATGCCAATTGTTAAAAGCCAGAAAATATAAACTGAAGAGATAATTCCGGCCACTGGAACTGCCGCTTCTCCATAAGCGTTTCGCAAAACCGGGATACCCAGGTATGCAACGTTTCCATACGAAAGAATCAGGAAAAGGGCCTGTTTTGCCTGTATCTGCAACTTTAAAAAATGTGCTATCGGGAAGGCCAGTAACATACTAACCACAAAATAAACCGAATTTACAATGATTAACCGCATATACCCGCTGCCCGGTTCAATTCTCATAAGCGATGCAATTACCAGCGCCGGAAGCCCGATCCGGAGTGCATATTTATTCAGGACGTCAACCCAGTCTTCGGATGCAGATTTTGTGCGCGAAAAAACCATTCCGGCAAAAATGGCCAGAAATAAAGGGGCAACTGCTTTAAAAGCAACTACAAGAGTGCCCATTCGCCGTAATTGATAAATGGGCGGATGTCGGTAACCATCATCCCGGCTTTTTGGGCGGCTTCAATTCCAAGTTCGCCGTCCTCAAAAACCTGGCAAAATTGCGGTTCAACACCCATCAGGCGCGCACATTCCAGAAAAGTTTCGGGTTGAGGTTTGTGTTTTTTTACATCATCAGCCGAAACAACAGCATCGAAATAACGGAGCAAGTCAAGCGTTTCCAGTTGAACCATCGCGCTTTTGCGTCCTGCGCCTGTACCGACGCTCATCTGCAGTTTGCCGTAATTTTCCTTTACAACCGAAACTACCTCATCGATGGGCCTTAGTAAATGCGCTTTTGACCAAAACGACTGCTGTTTCATCCGTACCAGTTCGTGAGGATCGGCTTCCAAACCATATTGTTCAACCACCCGTTGCGCAAACTCAATGGTTGGGCGGCCTGTCATTTCGTGAATGATTTGAGGGTCGAAAATAAACCCGTAATGGTCTCCCACCACGTTCCAGGTAGCCAGGTGAACAGGCAGTGAATCGGAAAGCGTTCCGTCCAGGTCAAAAATCAGCGCTTTGGCATTGGGATGAACTTTTATACTCATTTTCAGAAATTTGCTGCGAAAGTAACATTCTGAAACCGAAAAATGTTTTTTGCAGAATCTTTTCATCCACATTTAAAAATCAGTTAAAAGAAATATCTTTGAGGCTGAACCAAAAAAATCTAATGTAATGAAGTACTTATTTATTTCAGTTTTATTCATCATTGCAATTGCAACTTATGGAAAAGTATTGAACCGGACTGTTGAAAATCAAGGTAAATCACCAGTAAAAGCTCCGGTAAAGTGGGAACTGGTTTGGGAAGATAATTTCGATGGCGCCGGATTGCCAGATTCCAAAACCTGGAGTTACGAGGAAGGTTACATCCGCAACAACGAAGCGCAGTATTACACCAAAGAGCGGCTGGAAAATGCCCGTGTTGAAAACGGTAGCCTGGTGATTGAGGCCAGAAAAGACAATTGGAGCGGAAATAAAATTACGTCGGCAAGCATAAACACTTATGGCAAAAAGAGCATTTTATACGGACGAATAGAGGTAAAAGCCAAGCTGCCTACTGGAGTTGGAACCTGGCCTGCAATCTGGATGCTTGGCGAAAACATCAGTAAAATTGGCTGGCCTGCTTGCGGTGAAATCGACATCATGGAAAACGTGGGTTACGAACCTGATGTGGTTCATGCCAACATTCACACCAAAGCTTACAATCATATTAAGGGCACAAACAAAGGCAACAAAATCACCATCAAAAAACCTTATGAAAACTTTAATGTTTACGCCGTGGAGTGGTTCGAAGACCACATGTATTTTTATCTGAACGACAAACTTTATTTCTCATTCAAAAATGAAGAAACCGGAAATGATGTTTGGCCTTTCGATAAACCACATTACCTGCTCATCAATTTTGCTGTTGGCGGCGCCTGGGGTGGCCGGAACGGTGTTGACGAAAGCATCTTTCCGCAGAAGTATTACATTGATTATGTGAAGGTTTACAAGGCGAAGGAGTAATGCGTGAATGCGTGATTGAATTTGGGATTGGGTGATTTTTGGAGATTGATTGAGATTGATTGCGACACAAGCGGGTTTAGCGTTTCAGCATTCTGATAAACTTCTGACAATCACATAGCAGAATGCTTTTGAGTTGCCAAAAAACATACTTTCAATGCTCAGTCTTTTTTATTTCTTCACCAATTTCACAGTGTATCGGTCGCGACCGTTTATTAAAATCACAAAATACATTCCGGGAGAAAAAGTTTCAACATTAACCTGATTTTGGTAATTGCTCAAATTCCCGGTTTTTACAACTTTTCCTTGCATATTCAAAATGGAGTATTCCTGAAAATTATCCAGGTTGTTGATGTAAACCTGGTCAGTTGCCGGGTTTGGGTAAACCGTGGTTTTAAAATCTTCAATGGTTTCGGCGCTGGTGGGCCACTGTAAAACAACCTCCTCCAGTTTTAGGTTGGTAACGGTAAAACCTGCGGTGGATTTCCCCAAATCGAAAACCATCCGGGCAACATTGTCGTTCACAGCCTGGTCGAAAACATACGTATAAACTTTAAAAGTATCGGTTACAGTAATCGAATTGTACCCGCTGTATGCAGTCCACGGATCGGAACTTTTGCCGATGTAAGCGCTTAAACTGCGCTCGCTGTTGGTTTTTGCTTTAAACGAAAACCTGTATTTTTTCCCGGCTTTTAACTGAATGTTGTTTTTAACCAACTGAATATGCCACCCTTCGGTGCCTCCGTTGGTAATTGTAACATTTAAAGCATTATCGGCACGCAAAAGCTGGT
>JBBIVS010000018.1:0-7715 GCA_037439605.1 Draconibacterium sp.
ATTTTCCCTTAAAAAGGTCTTTATTCAAATAATAGAATAAACCACAGTGTTTTTGACCAATCAACTAACTTCAACATAAAGTTTCTAATGTTCATGTATCTTTTATTAGTTTTGCACACTTTTAAATAATTTCAGAAGAGATGGCAAAAAAAACGAAAAACCTCGGAGGCAAAATCTTATTTTTTATACTCGGCATGCTGGTAATGCTTGCGCTCGATATGATTTTCCAGTTTAATAATTCGGTTGAAAAGGGAATCAACAGGGAAATCAACAAAGCACAACAAAAAATTGAAGATGTTCTTAAATAACGCAGAATGAAAGTTATAGATATAATAAACAACTCGAAAAGCACAGTTTTTTCGTTCGAACTTTTACCACCGCTTAAGGGAAACGATGCAGGTAAAATTTTTCAGACCATTGAAAGCCTGATTGGTTTCGACCCAAAATACATCAACATTACCACCCACCGGGATGAGCTTGAGTTTAAAGAAATGCCCGATGGAATAATTGTAAAACGCACAGTTCGCAAACGCCCCGGAACGGTTGCCATTGCTGCAGCAATTCAGCACAAATACGGAATACCGGTGGTTCCTCACATTCTTTGTGGCGGGTTTACCAAAAGCGAAACCGAGCATGTTTTAATCGACCTGAATTTTTTGGGAATCAACAATGTGCTCGCGTTGCGTGGCGACGGGGTAAAAAACCAGCATGTTTTTGTGCCAACACCAAACGGGCATTCAAATGCCAACGAGTTGGTTGTACAGCTAAAAGATTTGGCAAAGGGAAAATACCTGGAAGAGGATTTGAAAAACAACACACCGCTCGATTTTTGCATCGGCGTAGCTGGTTACCCTGAAAAACATTTTGAGGCGCCCAACATGGAACAGGACCTGCTTTACCTGAAACAGAAAGTGGATGCAGGCGCCGATTACATTGTTACCCAAATGTTTTTCGATAATAAAGTTTATTATGATTTTGTAAAAAGATGCCGCGAAATCGGAATTAATGTACCCATCATCCCGGGAATAAAACCCATCAATTTGGTAAATCAGTTAACAGTTCTTCCAAAAATTTTCAGTATTGATATTCCGGTAGAACTGGCGAAAGAACTTGGTAAATGTAAAACCAACTACGAGGCAGCACGGGTTGGCACAGAATGGGCAATCTACCAGTCGAAAGATTTGGCTGCCAATAATGTACCCTCTTTACATATTTACACTTACGGGGTTTCGGACAATGTAAAAGAAATTGTGAAAGCGGTATTTTGAACTGCTTTAATTCCCCATTTTTATCTGGCTGTTAATCTTATCGTTTTCCGCCTGGTTGTTCATTTTCAGCGAATAAACCATCGCTTCAACCTGTTGCAACAAGTTTCGTTTGTCTTTACTGGGTGCATAAACGTAACCAAATGCAACCACAACGCGTTGATTCGAAGCATCCAGTTCGGCAAGTGAAATATAGGGGCCACCCATAAAATCATTTTCCAAGCGCCACAATCCACGCATTTCAACCGCGTAATTCTTATTATGCTCAACAGTTTTTAAAACCTGGTCAATTTGTTTTTCAACAGCCATGTAGCTTCCATCAATTGGCCCGGGAACATTTATTTCAAGTACGCTGTCATTTTTTGCAACCAAATAATTTTCGGTAAAGGTCGAATCGGAAATGTATGGGAAAGTATATAAAATTATGCCCTGCGAAATATCAGGAGTTTCATATCTGACCCATAAGAAATCATTTTTCCGGCGGGCAATTCTAAATCCCGGGGGCACAGTCATGGTCACACCAAAAGAATCGTTGAGCGCATTGAAAACGAGTTTGTCATAATATTTTTGATAATTCATGGTAAGCCTTTTTTGCTCGGCAGACAGAAAATATGACATTATCTTTCCGCTGTTTTCGTTGAATAATTCTTCGAACTGAGCGGCATTTTTTGCATTTATTTCGACCACTGCCTGCGGATAAGCCCATACATCGTCTTTAAAAAATACCCCGGGAGTTTCTGTATTTGATGAAATTGAAGTTTGAATGATATTACGCGTTGACTTGAAGATTTTTTTGAAACCTTGATGAGGCACATTAATTAAATCGAAAATGGGTTCACTTTGCGGAAGTGCAATATGTTGCTGTGCCAGGGTAGCACGAAGTATTTCACCAGGTTTTCCGTTCCATGATTCGTTGGAAACAATTATTGCCACTTCATTTGCTTTGCCAGTAATGTTCTGGTGTAAAACCGGCTCATCAGAACAAGACTGGAAAACAAACCAGGCAAGTAATACCGTGATAAAATGGATTTCAATTTGTTTCATTGTTACTAAATTTTTGAGTTTTTTTGAGGTTAATTCACTACAAAAACTTTACCATAAAAAATCCTGTATCCGAATTTTCAGACACAGGATTTTCTGTTATTACAATTCGAAATTATCTCTCAATTTTTTCAGGATTCGACTTGCCATTTTCGTCATCGTCCCCTTTGCTAGCTTTTTTAAACTCGCTCATTCCTTTTCCAAGCCCTTTCATTAATTCCGGGATTTTACGGCCTCCAAAAAGCAAAAGAACAATAATCAGTATGATAATAATTTCCTGTGGTCCTACAAAACCTGCGATTACAAATAAATTCATGATATTAAGTAATAATTGATTTACAGCAAAAATAAAATTTTTTTAATTAGAATGTTCCGTTTATGATTTTTATTATGTCGTTGGCGTTGGCATACAGTACCAATGCTAAAAGTATAATCATTCCGGCAATTTGTGCGTACTCCAGAAATTTCTCCCCGGGTTTACGCCCTGTAATCATTTCTCCCATTAAAAACATCACGTGTCCGCCGTCGAGTGCAGGAATGGGCAGAAGGTTCATTATGGCCAGAATAATTGAAATGAATGCAGTCATATTCCAAAATGAATACCAGTCCCATGTACCGGGGAAAATACTTCCGATGGTGGCAAAACCTCCCAATGATTCGTAAGCTTTTGTTTCTTTTTTAAAGAACAGCCTGAATTGTTTGAGATAATCCTGTGTAGTTCTGACTCCTCGTTTTATTCCGGCAGGAATAGATTCAAAAAAACCATATTCTACAGTTTTAAATTCAAAAAATGAATCGCTGGCATGGCTGTTTTTAATACCAACCATGCCATCTTCACCCAATATCATAGAAATTTCCATAGGACGACCATTGCGTTCAATGTTTATAACAATTGGTTTCCCAATGTTTTCTTTCAAGGCAGATGACCATTCATCAAAATAAGTAAAATATTCTCCGTTTAATCCTTTAAATTCATCGCCAATTTCCAATCCAGCTTCTTTACCACGCGAATTTTTCAACCAACCTTCAACACCCATTTTGAATGGGAAACGTGGCGCCATTACCGATTTGCTTTTCAATAAAAGCGCCAGGTCAGAATCGCTGATTTCCACATCCATTTTTTGTCCATCGCGTTCTATCTGAACTGTTTTGGCGTGGTCGAGTACAATTGTTGGAATTATTGCTGTAAAACTCTCAATGTATTTATTGTCAACCGATAGAATTTTATCGCCATTCTGAAACCCGATTTCCTTTCCTGTTTCGTTAACCGAGATTCCGTATTTTGCGTTTTCCACAGGCAGAAATTCCTCGCCCCAGGCATACATTATCCCGATGTAAATCAAAATTGCAAACAGGAAGTTCATCAAAACGCCGCCAACCATTATCAGCAATCGTTGCCAGGCAGGTTTCGAGCGGAATTCCCATGGTTGTGGAGGGAGTTTCATGGCTTCCTTATCCATCGATTCGTCAATCATTCCCGAGATTTTTACATAACCTCCCAATGGCAACCAACCGATGCCATATTCGGTCTCACCCTTTTTTACCTTGAAAAGCGAAAACCAGGGATTAAAAAAAAGATAAAATTTTTCGACCCGCGTTTTAAACATCCGGGCAAAAATAAAATGCCCCAACTCGTGCAAAACCACAAGAATTGAAAGGCTTAAAAGCAACTGAGCAGTTTTTATCAATATCGTCTCCATTCAAATATTCTTTCCTTTGTTTTAGTTTTCTGTTAACAACTTTGTTATTCTTCTTGTTTCAGTGTTGGTTTGTATTAAATCGTCCAACGTTGGTTTTTCAATAAATTTAACTTTCTGCATTGCTTTTTCAATCATTTCAGGCATTTGCAGAAATGTAATTTTTTTGTTTAAAAATGATTCAACAACCACCTCATTTGCAGCATTTAAAATACAAGGCATATTTCCCCCTGCTTTCATGGCTTCAAAAGAGAGTGCAAGGTTACGAAAAATATTTGTATTTGGCGGTTCAAAAGTGAGGGTTGGGTAATTCAGAAAATTAAATCGCGGAAAATTATTTTTTATGCGGGAGGGAAATCCGAGTGCATATTGAATGGGTAATTTCATGTCGGGCAAACCCATTTGGGCTTTCATAGAACCATCTTCAAACTGAACAATGGAATGAATTACCGATTGCGGATGAACGATAACATCGACTTTTGGCGGTTGAAGCCCAAATAACCAGCAGGCTTCAATCATCTCAAACCCTTTGTTCATAAGTGTTGCCGAGTCGATGGTAATTTTTGCGCCCATATCCCAGTTGGGGTGCGCCAAAGCATTTTCAACAGTCACATGCTGAAGTTCTTTTTCGGTTTTACCCCTGAACGGTCCGCCTGAACAGGTAAGATAGATTTTTTCGATGGGGTTTAAAAATTCGCCAACCAGGCACTGGAAAATTGCCGAATGTTCGGAATCAACGGGAAGTATTTCCACTTTATTTTCATGTGCTGCTTTTGTAATGATTTCGCCTGCAACCACCATCGTTTCCTTATTGGCAAGCGCAATATTTTTGCCTGCTTTTATGGCGTTGTAAGAGGGCATTAATCCCGAGTATCCAACCATTGCGGTAAGCACCAAATCAATGGTATCCATTTGTACC
Organism: Draconibacterium sp.; assembly: GCA_037439605.1. Lineage (GTDB taxonomy): Bacteria > Bacteroidota > Bacteroidia > Bacteroidales > Prolixibacteraceae > Draconibacterium. The sequence goes on from JBBIVS010000018.1 coordinate 4,923, forward strand.
ACCTGGTTGAGCGCTTCGGTACCGGCAAAAACTTCTACAGGTTCGTTTTTTAAGGCTTCTGTTACAATTTTGTATTTATCGGTATTGGCAATTACAACTGCATTTGGCTGAAATTGTTTTGCCTGAGCAATCAGAATTTCAACGTTATTGTTTGCTGTAATTACCTCAACTTCAAACTTTTCAGGGTTTTGCTGAATCACTTCCAGGGCTTGGGTGCCAATTGAACCTGTTGAACCAAGAATGGCAATTCGTTTCTTCATAATTTAAAAATCGATATACTGTTCAGGATTGATTGGGTTTCCGAGATGCCAAAGTTCGAAATGCAGATGAGGCCCGGTTGTGAGTTCTCCTGAATTTCCAATAATTGCTATAGCTTCGCCGGCCCTCACTTTATCGCCGGTTGATTTTAAAAGTTCGGCATTGTGTTTATAAACCGACACCAAATCGCCACTGTGCTGAACATACAACACATAACCAGTTTCAAGCGTCCACCCCGAGAAAATTACTGTTCCTTCCAAAACAGATGAAATACGTGCGTTTGGATTGCTAACCAAATCAACGCCAAAATGTTCGGTGGAAATATTGAAACGGTTGGTTACTATTCCTTTTACCGGCCCATAAAAATGCATTTGACTTAATTCGGTGCTTTTACGGGTGTTTCCCTGTATCGACAAATTCAGTTGTTCGGCGAGCAGGTTGTCCTGGAAAACAGAATCGTGGTTATATTCCGTAAAACTTACATCATAAGATTCAGAAGCGGTATCATAAACAATGTTGTCTTCAGGTATTTCTCCCGATATTATTGATTTTATCCCTTTGAAAAAATTATCACGTTTATCAAGCTCTTCTTTCAAAGAATCAACTTTTAATGCCGTTTCAACCATCAGTTGCCTTTGTTTTGCATCGGGATAGCCGGGAATATATTCCCGCAAACCCGTTGCTGCAATCAAAAATGTTACAAGAATGATTATAATTAACGAAGCCATACTGGCTGCACCCAAAACTTTTAACCGCGTTAGTTTCATACTCCAAACCGATTGAAAAGTGGAATCGTTGAATATCGTTAACCGGTACTGATCTTTTAGTTTATCTAAAAATCCCCTTTTATTTTTTTCTCCCACACTGCTATTTTTAAAGAAGTACAAATTTAGAAAGAATTGATAAACAACATTATCGTTTATCATTTTTTAACCACCTGACGAATTTAAGGTTGTATTTTAGTTTCAATGCAGTAAGTTTTTGCCATTAACACGATATAAGTCACATATCATTTATTTCTTAAAAATTATATTTGCAAACTTCAAAAGTAAAAGTTAAAACAATAATGAGAAAATTTAATTTAGTCCTGCTCCTTTCTGTTTTATTTTACGGATGGGCAGTAGCCGATGAAGGGATGTGGCTCCCTTCACTGATTCATAAACTGAACATCTCAGACATGCAACGAATGGGTTTGGGATTGAGTGCGGAAGATATTTACAGTATTAATAATTCAAGCCTGAAAGATGCAGTGGTGATTTTCGGTGGAGGTTGCACAGCCGAGGTGGTTTCGAAAGAGGGATTATTGCTTACCAATCACCATTGTGGTTATAGCCGAATTCAAAGTCACTCGAGTGTTGAACACGATTATTTGCAGGATGGTTTTTGGGCCATGTCGCGAAAAGAGGAGTTGCCAAATCCAGGCTTAAGAGTAACTTTTCTGATCAGGGTTGAAGATGTTACTGCCGAAGTGCTTGCCAATGTAACCGATGCAACCAGCGAAGAAGAAAGAAACCGGATTATTCGCTCTGTTTCTGCCGAACTGGAAAAAAAAGCAAAAGGAGATACTCATTATGAAACCTATGTTCGTAGTTTTTTTGCTGCCAACAGATACTATCTTTTTGTAACAGAATCATACAGGGATATTCGCCTGGTTGGCACTCCGCCACAAGCGCTGGGTAAATTTGGTGGCGATACCGATAACTGGATGTGGCCCCGCCATACCAACGATTTTTCGATGTTCAGGATTTATTGCGGGCCTGATGGGAAACCTGCTGATTATTCGGAACAAAATATTCCTTATCAGCCAAAACACTTTTTCCCTGTTTCGTTAAAAGGAATTGAAAAAGACGATTTTGCAATGGTAATGGGATACCCGGGAAGAACAAATCGTTATGAAACCTCGTTTGGCGTGAAATACACAATGGATGTTACCAATAATGTAAGGATAGATGTGAGAGAAAAATTGCTTGGCATTTGGGGCGATTACATGAGTACTAGCCAAAAGGCGCGAATCCAGTATGCCTCGAAATATGCGGGGAGTTCAAACTATTACAAATACAGTATCGGGCAAAACAAAGGATTGACCAACTTAAAGGTTATCGATAAAAAACAGGCTATCGAAAAAGAGTTTACAAATTGGGTGAATTCCGATCCAAAACGGATTGAAAAATATGGCAAATCGCTTTCGATGATTGAAGAATCGTTTAAAAATGCAGAAGACAACAAAGCACGATCGTACCTTGGAGAAGCACTTTTACGAGGGCCCGAGATTTTTATGTTTGCGAGTCGTGCCCAATCGTTACTCGATCTTTTGGAAAAACCGGAAGTAAATAAGGATAAGATTGAACGCATCACCAGCGCCATGAAAAAAAGCATGGAAGATTTTTTTAAGGATTATGATGCTGCCACCGACCGGAAAGTTGTTGCTACATTGCTGAAACTGTATGCTGATAAAACTGCTCCCCAATATCATCCCGCATTTTTTGCCAGTATTCAGAAAAAATACAAAGGCGATTTTGCAAAATACGCCGAAAA